>CAYLJZ010000006.1:0-71197 GCA_964384085.1 uncultured Desulfobacteraceae bacterium | reverse complement strand
CTGAAAATACAGTTAACCATGCTCCTCAACGGCCCTGGCCTTAACGAGGTCTGAACTTACAACATGTTGTAAGTTGAAAGGGGCGCAGATACTCTTATCTCCCAAAAAAGATCTCAGCCTGTCGCCCAATTCCGAGTTGTCTGTCGAATTTACATCCGCCCCTTCCACTTCAGCCAAAGGCAAGCGGGCCGCCAAAGGCCCGCGAATACAGCATCGACTATTCCATGTCACAGGTCCCCGGGTCGGACAATTGGCTTTATATGGACCCTCAGTATCCAGTGACCTATACTGCATGATTTTTGGAAAAAAAGAGTTGGGTTCAAGGGTGTACTGTGCTCAAATTCTCCCCACTTTCAGCCCTCCCGGCGGCACAGGAGCGCGTCAGACCCGCACCATATCCAGGCCCGCCCTGAACTGAGACCTCAATTTTCAAGCTCCCCGTTTTGACCCCCATATCCTGTGGCACATTTTCCTTCCCCCCCAACCCGGTTTACCCTATCTTCTTATCACCTCACCCACCGAAACTACCTGGATTTTTGGGAAAATTACCAGGTTTCCCTCCCGACAGCCACAAAACGGCCTGTCAAGAGGCATCAAAGACGCATCTACGGCCTGCGGCTCCATGCAGGCGCCGAGAAGTTCCAGAAATTTGCGCATCCACTCCGGCCGCTGCCCTTTCTTTCATCCAGGTGATTGACAGCAAATCCATCATCATTATACGGAGGCGTTGCCATTTCCGCAACCTTCAAGCGATAGGCGTTATTATTCATGGTTTCCATGGACCGGGACGTCTGGCATTTCCGGATGTGATCAGCAATTCTCATTTTGCGATCGATGGCGCCACGACAAACGAATTGCATCAGTGCCAAAGGCAAAATGAGAATTGCTGGGATTTGATTTGAGACGTTGACAGGTTCCGAGGTTGCATGTTAAAGGATTGTTCACATGAAACCGAAGCCTAAGGCGGCCTTTCTCGTTTAGATCGGACCCATCAGCAGATGTTCTGACGGTCTCTTTCTCTGAAAAAAACCCCTTTCAAGCGGCTTTTTCCTGGATGGTGCAACGTCGGCTGTGCGGATTGAGGTAATCAAAGGAAGGACATTTTTTCATGATTGGGGAGGTGGATGCGCCAAAGAAGGCGCATAGAAAGGCCTCGCAATGCCCGGCTCGGCACATGGACCCCATGAGGCAAACCGGGTCGAAAGATAACACAACATAAGGAGGCGAGCAACGTATGTCCAAGTCCATCGGGATTGATTTGGGGACCACCAATTCTGTCTCTGCCATCAAGAGAGTAGAGACAGAAGTGTTAAGAAACGCAGAGGGGGAGTTTATCACCCCTTCCTGTGTCACTCTGGGAAAGAAAAAGCTCCTGTCTTTCAAGCCCAACTTCGTGGTGGGAAGGGATGCTCTGGAGTGGATGAAACAGGACCCTGAAAACACCATTGTCACAGTAAAACGGTTGATGGGGAGAAACTACCTGGATCAGGAGATACAGAAGAGCATTCAAGAGGGACGACTCACTTACAAAATCAAGCGGCACTCCAGGGGGACCGAGAACAGCCTGGCCATTGTCCTCGGGGACAGGGAATACACCCCGGAGGAAATTTCCTCAAAGATCCTGGAAAAGATGAAGATAGACGCTGAGAAATCCCTGGGGGATGAGGTGGAATACGCCGTTATTACCGTGCCGGCCTATTTCAACGACAAACAGAAGCATGCCACCAGGACGGCCGCGGCCCTTGCGGGATTGAAGGTTCGAAGGCTGCTTCCGGAGCCTACTGCCGCGGCCATTTCCTTTGGGGTGGACAACATTGGAGGAGAGGATGCCAGGACGGTCCTGGTCTTTGATTTTGGAGGGGGCACGTTCGACCTCTCTGTCCTGAACATCAGCGGAGGGCAGTTTATCGAACAGGGAAAGGGCGGGGATATGTGGCTTGGCGGCGAGGATGTGGATCGTATGCTGGTGGATCATGTCCTGAGGGAAACCGCCGAAGAGTATCAGATTGAAGATTTCAGAACCATGCTTGAGGATCAGGAGAAAGGGGTGAAGAACCGGTTCCTGGCAGAGCTCAAAGAGGCGGTGGAAAAGGCCAAGATCCGGCTGAGCGCCCACGAAGAGGCCTTTGTCGAGATTTTGGGGGTTCTCAGGGACAGGGATGGAGACCTGATCGACGTGGACGTGGAACTGAGCAGAGATCAATTGAACGAGATCATCGGCCCTACCGTGGAACGGATTGTCAGACTTACCCGGAAGGTGCTCGAGGAGGTCCATCTCAACCCCGAGCTGATCGATAACGTCCTGCTGGTGGGGGGGAGTTCCCAGATTCCCCGTGTGGTGGGGGCCATGGCCCAGGAGTTCGGGAAGGAAAAGGTCATGGTGCACGAACGGCCCATGCTGGCCATTGCCGAAGGTGCGGCCATCCTGAGCCATCGTCTCGCGGAAACCTTCGAGTGCCCCCGGTGCGGCAGAAATGTTCCCCAATCCCTTGAAACCTGCCCGAATTGCGAATTTGATCTCGTGAAATACACCATTGAACAAGGGGTGCTGGATATCGTCCACACCTCTGCCCACGACTATTATCTCTATCTCGAGAACGGCCAGAGGCACCTGTTCGTTGAGAAGAACATGCCGCTTCCCTATGAGGCGACCGAGACCTTTGCCTTGGTCCATCCTGAGCAGAGGCTGGTTCACATGAAGTTCTTCAACGTGGTGAACGAACAGGAAGAGTCCATAGGTGACCTGTGGCTCGGAATCGATCAGGACGAATCAGACGAGGAAGATGAAGAGGCCGAACAAAAGGGGCCGCTTCATGTGGAGATCACCCTGCGGATCGATGAAAACAACCTCATTCAGGTGGATGCGTCCATCAGGGAACTGGATAAGGTACGCGTGTCGAAAACCCTTTCGAGAGGGAAGGCGGATGAGAAGCTGCTGGTGGCCCTGGAAGAGACCATCGCTGAGGCCAACAAGAAGGGGTACAACCGATACGCCATCATGGACCTGGTTCATCGTTCACTCTCTGCCATAAAAGAGATCCACAGGGTCGTGGATCCAGAAACGGGCCAGGTGGATGAAGCGGTTTTCGATCGCGCCAACCTCAAGATTGATAAGGCCAGAAGGATGGCCGCTGAAGACAAAGGGAGCTTGCCCGTCATCTACTATGCAGAGAGCGCGCTTGCGGCCTTTGGAGTGATTGTCCCGAAGAAGCTCCAAGACGAGATTCGCCGACGTGTGGAGCATTTGAAGGAGATGGATGAACATGGCGCCTATGACGAAAACCTGGAGGCGCTGAATGCCCTTCATGAATCGCTGGACAAGCTGGGCGGGATCAACACCATGATGCAGATTCAGAAGGCAGGGGAAGTCTGCAGCAAGACAGACCCGGCCAAGGCCCCCAAGTTCTTTCGGACGCTGGAACAGATCTTGGAAGCGTCCGCTAAAGGCGACAAGGACAAGGCCTTAGGCCTCTTCACGGGCATCATGCCGGAGACCGACGCGGTTCTTCGGGGATTCGAAACAGAGCGCGGCATGATCCATAAGGATATTACCCGGTAAGTGACATCAGATACCATTTGCCCGATCTGCGGTTTTCAGGGGGTCGTCGCTGACAATGAGAAATGCCCCCAGTGCGATGCGGACCTCTCCTGCTTCAGGGTCCTGGATTCCCTGCCGGATACCCTGCCCCGGCAAAGGACGGCGCCCAGAGGTGGTTTTTGGGTCATGGGAGGGACCCTCCTGCTTTTGAGCGCTCTTTTTGGCGTTCTTTTCGGATGGGTTTTCCGATCTGAGAAGATCGGAACCGAGGGGCTCCAAGGTCAGATATACCCCGTGAGGATCAGGATCGACATGGAGAAGGAGCTGGAGCGCAGGGCCTCTAAACGCCCCCCTGAATTCGAACCGGGGGTCGTTCTTTCCCTTGAGACGATCGTTGACGGGCTTGAGATGGCCGAGGGTTTCAGAGGAGCGGAGAAAGGACCGGACCTCCCTGCGGAAGAGGAAAAGAAGCAGGACCGGGTGGGATCAAGGGAGGGCCCGGACCAGGAAAGGGAGAACGAACAGGGAGACCGGTTTTGGATCTACCGTACCGCAGGCGACGATACCCTGTGGAAGATTGCACAGAAATGCTATGGATCCGGCTGGTACTATCCGGTGCTTCTGAAGCATAATCGCGCCACGGGGGTTTATGACCTCCGAGAAGATCTCCGGATCAGGATACTCAAAGATGTTTTTCAGGCAGGGCAGCTCTACAAGAGGATCATTGTCAAAGAGGGGCATCGAGTATGCTATCTGCATGTGGTGGAAGCGGGCGATACGCTTCAATCTCTTGCCAGGAAATTTTATGGGACTGAAGATGGGGTTGACCGGATACTCGCACGGAACCCCGATCTCACAATGGCGCCGGGTGAAGAGATCAAGATAGAATTAGAGTAAAGGCATGGGCAAGAAGAAGAAATCGCGGGGCCCGGATGAGATCCTGGCCAGGGCACGGAAAATGTTCCAGCGCGGAAACTACCCGCTGGCCAAAATAGAGTTTGAGAAGGTTGCCGGGATTGCGGAGTATGGCGATTTTGCAGAAGAGATCGGGATATGCGAAGGTAAGATCAGAGAGGCCAGGGCAGAAGAGCTGGTCAAAAGGGCCAGAAAACATGCTGGGAAAGGAGACTTCAAGGCTGCCCTCCGCTGTGTTGAGGAGGCCTACGCCATTACCGGCCAGGACTCGATCCGCGAGCAGGTGTCCAGGTTTCAGAAGATCTCCCTGGGGCAGGATCTGAGCAGGACGGCAGAGGAGGCAGAGGCCGCCGGTGATTACCTGAAGGCGGCAGAGCTCTACGCCCAGATGCCCACTTCTCAAGAAGGGGAATCCCTTCGTAAAAAAAGGGCCAGGTGCCTGGTCAAGGCAGAGAGATGCCAGGATGCGATCTTGCTGTTTCAGGATGGGAACTGGAAGGATTCCGAGGCGCTTTATGACTGGGGGTTTTCACTGGCCAGGACAGGGCAATACCATCAGTGCCTCAGGGTCTGGGAAGGAATCCCATCCCGGGACAAGCGGTTCCTGGCCCAGAAACAGGCGGTCTGTGATCTCCTGGCCCAGAGCCTGTACGGACGGTTTGAAAGGGGAGATGACCCTGGGGCTATCTACCGGGAGGGGAAGTCCCTGCTGGGTACGGGAGGCAAGGAAGGGAACCTGGCGGATCTGGTCAAATCCTCTGGGTTTTCATGGCTTCAGGAACTCTGGAAGAGCGAGCAATACGAAAGGATCATGGAGGTCCTGGACTCGTGGCCCTTTGATATGGAACCGACCTTGATTCAAATCTATGCCAAGACCAGCTTCAAGCTTGCCGAGAAAGCGGGAGCCAGACTGCATGATCTCGCCATGTCTTGGCTTTCTGCGGTCTATGCTCAGCAGACGGCAGATGGGTTGCGGTCCTTAGAGGAAGACCTGAAGGTGCGTGAGAACTTAATCAGAAGGGCGGAGGCCCTGTTCAATCAGTATGAAGCCGGGGAGGAGAGCGCCAAGAGCACAGGATTGACCTTGTGGAACCTGGAGAAGAGGCTTCTGGAGGAGATCTCTGCCCTTGTGGAAAGCCGAAAAAGAGATCGCCATCTCATCTGTACCCCGCGCCTGGCGGTCCGATGCGGCATTTCGGACCAGATCTTGGCGCTGATCCGCAAGAAGCGGAAGCAACTTCGAGACCGGGAGCACTATCTCACCACTGGGGCCTTCTATTCGTCCGCGGGGGAAGCGCTCTATCTCATGGAAAAGGGGGAGATCGAAAATGCGGTTGCGTCGCTCCCGGTTGGCGAGGCCGAGGATGAGTTCCTTGAATGGGGTGTGACGCGGGTGATGTTTTCCTATGGACTGCACTGCATGGATCATGGAAAACGACCGCCGAGAGGATACCCTGACACGGCCCTGGCGGTTCTGGATCAGGCCCCCCGGTTTGCAAACGAACTTATTGACGGCGCCAAGAGGGCTGGCGGGCTGGACCAGCTGAGCCGCTACGAGGAGTTCCTGTCCGCAGTTTGTGAAGCAGGGCCGCGAGAGGGACTGGATAAGGCCCTCTCCTTTGTCATGAGCAGGCGGGCCCTGGAGATGTACAACCAAGACCTCATCAACCACAAGGTCCTAGCCATGGACCTCCGAAAGGCCCTGGTCCTTGATCCCTCAAACGAACATGCCCGAGGCCTGCTGGTTGAAACACGTGTGGACCTGGAATGTGCGGAACTTCAAAAGGCTTTGAACGGGCATAAGATGGGAAGGGCCTGCAGGATCGCCTCAGAGTCTGCCCATCAAGAGGTTCGAGACCTCTTTTTCGAATTTTTCGAGGCCGCGATTCACAACCTGGATGTGGTGGATTTTGGGGTGGAAGAGAGGGTTTTTACCCTTAGAAAGATCTATGGATGGTGCGCCAGCGTGGATGAGGCGCATGACATCCTGTATGAGATTGAAAAGATGATTGAGGAGCTCGTAGAGGGCTAAAGGAAGATGAACCCCTACAAAATCTTGAATATCGATCGCAAGGCCGACAAAAAGGAGATCATTCAGGCCGCTGCATCGGCCCTTCGTGAGAGGCGGTTCTCTGCCCGAGAGGTGGCCCTGGCCCAGAAGGAACTCCTGGACCCGACGGCCCGGTCTGTGCATGATTTTATCCATTTCCTGGATGTGAAGCCCGTAACGGTCAAAGCGCCTTCGCGAAAAAAGGGGAGGCAGGCCTTGTCCGATCTGAAGCGGCTTTCCCTCTTTGATGAGGCCTCATGAAGGAGCAGAAGGCGTTCCTGCGAGGAAAGCTGGTTGAATTCCATCTGCGGATCGCAGCCCTGAATCATAAGCTCAAAGAACAGGAGGATGCTTTTCAGGCCAGGGAAGAAGGGGTCTTTGCCAACCTTTTCGAGGCCATGGATGCCTTTGACGGCATCGAAGATACCCTCAAGGCCAAAGAAGGGGACCTGAACAAGACGGGACGGCGTCTGGGAAAGAGCATCCGGGCCGTTCACCGGAAGCTCTTGCGACTGCTAAAGGCAAACGATATCGTCTCCATCGAGTTTCCGGACAGGATGGCCCGCATGGAGCTGTGCAGGATCGTGGATACCCAGGAATCGGAGGATCTCCCCAACGAAACCATCCTTTCGGTGGTCAAGAAAGGCTACAGGAACCAAAAGGATGGAAAGGTGCTCCGGAAGGCCGAGGTGGTCACTGTCCTGAATCGCTGATCGAAGCGTCTCGGTTCACGAACAGACCGAGGCGGTCTGACCCGGGTTGGAAGCAGGATGATGGATCATTCGTAAGCGTTCACAGGTTCCGGGTTTAGGGTTCCAGGTTGAGGGCAAAAGCAACAACAGCGACCTGATTCGAAACTGGCACAGGATTTATTTGGCGATAAGCGCCTATTCGAGGGCCAATTCCGTGGCTGGAAGTGACGAATGCGGGCTCGCTGATGGCATATCGATCTTCAAACAGGGATGGAAGGAAGCGAGATACAACCCTAAATCCCGCTTCAGCGGGAAACCTTTGAACCCGTGAACGGTTACAATAATTTATTTTGACATTGCTTGAAAATACTGGTATCTAAAATACTTTTCCCTAAAGAAACGTTTGGGAATGTGTCCGACCCCCTGGAGGGTACATCTCTCCAGGGGGCAACTCTGTTATCGTGCGAAAGGTTTTGGCCGGACGCTCTAGCGGGATGTGATTCCCTAATTTTGTATCTGGTGTTGCTGTGACAAAGTCGGTTATATTGAAACAAAAGGACGTGGCAGAGCGTATTGACAAGATTGCGCGTCAGATCGTCGAAAAGAACGGCTCTGGAAACGGGGTCGTTCTTATAGGCATCCGTACCGGGGGGGCATTTCTGGCCGCCCGGATCCAGAAGGCCATGGCCGGTCTGAATGTGCCGGCGCCGCCCTTAGGCATTCTGGATATCACCCTGTATCGGGACGACTGGACGAGAATCGGTCCGGCGCCGGTCGTCGGGCAGACCGACCTCCCCTTTTCGGTTGATGACAAATTGGTTATTCTAGTGGATGATGTCCTCTTCACGGGAAGAACGGTCCGGGCTGCTATGGATGCCCTGATCGATTTCGGCAGGCCGAGAAAGATCGAGCTGGCCATTTTGGCTGACCGTGGGGCCGACAACCGGGAACTCCCTATTGCCCCCAATTATGTGGGCGGGGTCTGGAACACCTCCCCTGACCAGAGCATCAATGTCTACCTGAAAGAGGAGGGCTTTGACGATCATGTGGCGATCGAGGAAAAGAAGGCCCCATGAAGAGAGGAGACGTGCATGCCAGCAAACATCAGTGTAAAGACCGGCGCCAGAATCGAGATGGTGGATGTCACCCCCCAGGTGAGCGTTGAGGTCTCAAAGAGCGGCGTGACAGATGGGATCTGCGTGGTCTACGTGCCCCATACGACCGCTGCCGTGACCATTAATGAGGGGGCTGACCCGGCTGTATGTACGGATATCATTCGAAAACTGAATGAACTGGTCCCGGCCGACGACCGGTACCGTCACCTGGAGGGCAACTCAGACAGTCATATCAAGACGTCCCTCATCGGGAGTTCGGTTACCGTGATCGTTGAGAATGGCCGTTTGGTCCTCGGGACCTGGCAGAAGATCTTTTTCTGCGAGTTTGACGGCCCGAGATCGAGGAAGGCGTATGTAAAAACGCTCAAGGTGTAAGACGGAGCGACTGTCGTCTTTCGGTTAGCTCCCTATAACAGCTTTACTCCCTGCGGGTCCATTTCTATCTCCGCCAGCCAATCCTGAATCGCCGCATAAAGGAGACGATAATAGGCGTCTGTTCCCCCCAAGCCCCGTCTGCCAAAATAGTAATTGATTTCCAAATAGAGTGGATCAGGCTCTGTGTCGCCCATCGGGAACACAAAGTCGATGGCTGCCAGGTTGATCCCTGTCTTTTCCATTAGAAACTCGGACTGGGCCATGGCCTTTTTCTGAAGATCCGGTCGCCAGTCGGTGTCGATCACTGCTCCCCGACTGATGGTGGTTATTTTCTGGCCCGGTTCAGTGGGGCGTTTCCAGTAGGTGAGCATTCGCTTCCCAATGATAACGGCCCTGAGCACATCTCCGCCGCAGGGGACATATTGTTGGGTAACAAATCCCTTCATGCCGGATCGTTCGCGGAGGGCAAGTTGCTCCAGCGTCTCTTTCAGTCCAGTGGTGTTTTCAACGAGAAATATCCCCTCCGCCTCGTGCCGCTTGTCCTCTTTGATCAGAAAGGGAGTTTTATACGGCATCCTGTTTAGGTCCAGATGGGCATCTCTGAATTGTTGGACCGATTCCCAGGACCATGTCTTCGGATGGGGGAGACCCAACTCACGGAACATTCGAGCCTGGCCTATTTTGCCTGGATATCGAAGGCGGGCATCGTAATTGGGGAAAACCTTCGCAGATGACGCGAGGCAGATTTCATAGAGCTTTTGTGAGCATGCCTGGGGAAGGAGGATGGCGTCTGCCTTTCGGATGGATTCGCGTATGTTTGAATCAACCGGCCGATCTCCGAGAACGATCTGGATACCCGCATCGAAGCAGGGATGAAATGAGAGGATCATGGTTTGACTTTGTCCTGACAGGTGACTATAATCCTTATACCTTATTTAATAGGAGCAATACAATGCCGATTTTTGAATTTAGGTGTGCTGCCTGCGGTGAGGTCTTTGAAAAGCTTTTCATGGGCTCGGACGAAGAGGTCGATATGACCTGCCCCAGATGCAAGTCCGAGACCATCGAGCGGGTGGTAAGCCGGACCAACTATTCTATTGGCGTGGGTCCTGGCGGCAACCAGCCTAAGATAACCTCGAATTCGTGCGGCGGCGGCAATCAATGCATGACGCTGGATCTGCCCGGCCCTGCCAGATGAAAGATCGATCCCCTTGCCAGTCCCTCCCTGATCCTGAATTGGATGATGATGACCGGATTCGAATCAGCGAGATCTTTCAACAGGATATCGTTCCAAAGCTCCTGCTGATGCATGCGCGAAACGGAACGATCTGTTGTGAATTCGCCGGAGAACACTACAAATGCTGGGTCATCGAATTCAGGTCCAGTCGAGCAGGGCTCGATATTGTCGGGTTTGAATACGATCCGAACTCAAGGAGCTTCGAGTTGCCCCATCCCCATCCTGGAAGAGATAGAATCAACGATGTTTGAAAGCAAATTTATCGGAAAGACCACGACCCTTCCCCCGAGCTGCCCTTTCTGCGGCCTTCTGATTGAACGGCCCAGGGTGTTGACAACCCACAGACCTGGAGAGATGCCGGTAGGGTCCTGTTCCTGCGGGGCGGTGTACGCCTGCGACGAAACCGGTCATAATCAGGGGTCCGCCATGATCGAGGCCCTGGTGTTCGGGTGCAACATGGACTGGGACCTGGCCTGGAACCTGCTGCCTGACGAGGATTACAAGCAGGAGATAGTCGAGCATTATGACTATGTCAGGCATCAGATTATTCCGGGAGGATTCATGGACAGCAGGCGGATATCCGGGGTCCTTTTTTTCGTCAGACTTCACGAGGATGTTCGAGAAGTTACCTCTGATGGTGTTCAACAGAGGCTGAAAAGGGCTGTCTCTTCTCCTGTGCCCCACAAAAAGCTGTTATCAGGAAGCGAAAGAAGATCTCTGTCCAAAAAGGAGCTTGAAGCCCTCGTAAGGGAATTTCAGGTTGAACCAATACTCGATGTGGCGGGAGAAGACAATAAACTCATCAGAAATCTTCAGAGGCTCCTTTATTCGGGCGATGATCTTTTCAGGAAAAGGGCCGCGGAGATATTAGGCCGGGCATGCGCCGTCATTGCCGAGGAAGAGCCCGGAACCATTGTCAAGCTTCTGCAAGGTCTTTTTTACGCTATTTCGGATACAGCGGCGTTTACCTGGGGGGCCTTCGAGGCGATCGGTGAAATCATCAGCCATCGGCCGGACCTGTTTGCTGGATACGTTGCACAGTTATACCAGTTCCTGGCGGATGAAACCCGGCGGGCCCAGGCACTTCAGTCCATTGGCCGGGTGGCCCTGTCAAGACCGGACCTTCTCCGCAAGCACACCTTTCACTTCTTCATCTACCTCCAGGACCCCAACCCGACAGTGCGAGGTCATGCGGCCTGGCTTATGGGGAATCTCGGGGCCTATGAGGCGAAGGGCGACCTGACGAAACTCATGGACGATCCCCATGAGGTTCAGCTTTATGAGAGCGGAAATATCGAGAAGATGAGCGTCGGTCAGACCGCATCAGAGGCCCTTCGAAAATTGGGCGATAGCACCCCTTAATTCTTCAAAAATGCCCACCCCTCAAGACGCAACGATGATCATCGACTATCTCTTCTCATCCTCCAAGGGGGACATACCCTTAGGGGCTGAAGACCTGGCACGGCCTTTTCTGATCTCGCCTTCGAAACCTCATCCTTTTTTGACGTTGGGAGACTATTTCGAGGCAATCAAAAAATTTCTCTTGAAAGATGAAGGGAACTTTTTGATCCATATTCTCAGGGCGGGCTCAATTGGAGAAGGCAGCCCCGACACAATTAGAAGGATACGAATCCGGAGTGAAAAACACGGGGTCCTGTACCATGTGGCCAGCGTAGAAATTGTTGTTGGTGAAAAACCCATTAAGCTGGCGGTCAGCACCGGTGTATCGACTGAAGCGAGATCGTGCCTGACAAACGAATATGATATCCTGAAATCCCTTCAGCGATCTCTCAGCCCTTCCTATCTGCCAACCGTGTATCAAAAGGGGGAGATGGTATGTCCCGATGGACATCAGCCGTATGAAACCCTGACCCTGGTCCTTTCCGAATGGCTTGAAGGGTTCCATGAATGGCATTTTTCCGTGGACGCGACGGATAACCGTCAAAAGGTCTGTATCTGGGACCTTGAAAAGGGCCATCGGTATGCCTCTGAAGAGGAGGCATTTGAGATTTTCAGGAAGGCATCCAGGATCCTTACCCTCTATTGGGATCCGCATACCTTCAAACAGATTCACCCCTGGCATCATGCGGCCGGAGACTTTGTGGTGAAAACGGGGGATGACGGCATCCATGTCAAGCTCACTACAGCGAGGGGCTACCGGTCGATCATGAACTCCCTCTCAAGGGATGATGTTCGTCCGATGATTGCCCGTGTCTATTTCTTCTTGAACATGACGGTTCGCATGAGATTGGACAGGCTGAATGGCGTGGGAGATACGGTCTGGGCCGGAGATTTTTCCGTACAGGCGACAACCGATGGATTTTTTGATGCTCTTCAGATTCTGGCTGAGAAGGGCCTGATGATGCCTGATGAGATTCGGGGACTTCTTTCTCTTCTTCAGTCATTGAATGCGGAAGAGTTTGACAGCCTCTTCAATCCATTACTGGCGTTCTATCTGGAAGGGAGCCCCACCGAACTTCACGTCATACAAGCGCATCTCAAGGGCCATATCAGATCCCTGTGCCAGACCTTTCAGCGATTCCAGTTATAAGCTCTTCGAAGGGTGTTTTTATGATCTTTGAAACAGAGATAAGAAGCGTCGCTATTTCAGGATCTTTCCCACCAGCCCTTTCCAGGAGTTCCCTGGACAACTGGTGGAGTTCGCGATGGACCTCGTCCAGATCAAAAAGGGGATATTCCTGATCTTTTTTGAAGCCTGATTTTCCACAGACTCGGGGCACGCCCCGGACCCTGGTCGGGATGCCATAAACCCGGCAGGTGATCGGCCGGTAAGGATAGAGAACGCATTCGTTATGGTCATTCAGCAGGGGGCAGCGAATTCGCGCCCTGGCCAGCGAGTAGGAGATCATCTGGGGGTCTTCCTTGAATGACCTCAGGGTCCCTTCCAGCTTTTCAAGTGCCTTATCCGCGTCTCGGCCCCTTCCAAGCGCCGCTTGTCGTTCTTCTTCGTCAAGTTGATCAAAATCGCGTTTGAGAAATGCGGCTTCGATCAGAAAAAGGCCGAAAACGGCGTGGCAGCAGTCCGCACAATGGGGTTCGCAGCGGAGGCACTCAGGAAATCCCTCCTTCGCCTGCTGAAACGCCTCATCCGCCCTCGACACGAGGTTCTCGTAGGGTTCGAACAGATATGAGAAATCCATATTACCGGTACGTCTCCAAGGCCTTCAGAAAATCCGGATGCGGCTCAAACCCTAACGAAACGGCCGTGTCCAGATGTTCGACGGCCTTCTGGTAATCGTCATTATCATAGTAGGCAGAAGCAAGATTATTGTGCCCCAGGGCAAAATCAGGGGCTAAAGCCACCAATTTTTTCCCTGTCTCTATCGCCTGTTCCACATCGCCTTTCTGAAGGTAGGCATTGACCAGATTGCTCCAGGCCTGAACCATGTCCGGGTTCAACTCGATGCCTTTGCTCAGGGCCTCGATGGCCTCATCGGTCATGGACATCTGAAGGTATGCAAAACCCAGATTGGCATAGCCTCGCGCGTATCTGGGTTCTATCTCAATAGCCCGTTTATTGGACTCGACCACCATTTCCAGATCGCCTTTTTTGAAATAGATATAGCCCAGATTGACATATCCCTCAAACATCCTGCCGCTGTTGTCGATCGCATCGTTAAATGCATCGATCGCCTCGTCCAGCCTCCCCTGCTCCATCAGGCCGACGCCCAGGTTATAGCTTGAACTGGCGCATTCCGAGTTTTCCGACAGGATCTTTTTTTGCTCGGCGATAAAATTCTCTGCGCCCTGCGGTTGTTTCATACGAAACCTCACAAAATAGAAAGAGGCCGTCGCCCGGTCCCGGACGGCGACCCCTCATTTCATCAGTCAACGTTCAGTCTGAAAGGAGCGACTAATGGTCTTCCGTGACCCCTCTCCCTTTCAGGCCATACATGGTGCTGCTGCCGGTGGAAAAGTAGATCAGCTTTTCTTCATTGATCAGGGCAGTGGCGGCCTTCTTGATCTCCCGAGCTTTAGCGCCTGGAATAACCTTTTGCACTGCCTTTTCAATATCGTTGAAGTAAAACTTGGTCTTCTTATTTGTCTCGGCAAACTCAAGTATCGCCTTTTTCATTTCTTCCATGTGATTGCTCCTCTTCGCTAATGATTGGCAGGTTGTTTATTCAATCCCGCCGGCCGCCCTCGATACCTCCCATGCTGCCTCAGTATATTTAAACTGAGTGGTTGTCCGGTAGGTATCGTACTGGAGGCGATAATCATCGATCAGATGGGCGCTAAAGGGGAGATCGCATTTCTCAAAGAAACGCTCCCATCCAATACGTTTCGCCCAGTCGCCGATTCGTTCGTACTTCTTGGCATCCGATGCGTAGGCCTCAACGATTCTCTTGACGTGTGCACAGACATCGGGATACCTGGGGAACTCATTCGGAAGCCAGGGGACCACCACCTTGGAAAATTCAGGCGGGCTGATCCGGTTTGAAATCTTGCCGCCGGCCAGAATCGTTACGCCGTCGCCTTCCTTGTCAGCCAGAGGAACGGCCATGCACATGGTGTAGCAATTTCCGCAGAACATGCAGCGGTCCTCTTTGATCTTTACGGTCTTTTTCCCGTCCTCTGTCTTGGCAGGCGATATGGCGCCTGTGGGGCAGGCCGCAATGACCAGGGGGATCTCGCAAAGCGCGTCAATGACCTCGTGGTCAATGACCGGCGGTTTTCTGTGATATCCCAGAAGGGCGATGTCGGAGCAATGCACGGCCCCGCACATATTGAGGCAGCAGGCCATGGAGATCCTGACCTGGGCGGGCAGGGTCATGCCCTGGAAATAGTCAAACAGATCGTCCAGGACCGCCTTGACCATGGATGAGGCATCCGTGGCCGGTGTATGGCAGTGAAGGAACCCCTGGGTATGCACGATATTGGTGATGCCGGCCCCGGTTCCGCCAATGGGGAACTTATAGCTGCCGCTCACGTGCTTACGACCCTGAAGGTCCTTTTTCAACGCCTCCATCTTATCCTGGCTGTCGGTCATGAATTCGATGTTATTCCGGGTGGTGAAACGGAGAAAGCCTTCGCAATACTTGTCTGCGATCTCACACATCTCTCGAATATGCTCCACCGACATGAAACGGCAGCCGCCGCATCTGACCGTGAAGACCTTGTCGCCTGTTTCAGACACATGCACCAGAACGCCCGGCTCCAGAATCTCATGAGATTTCCATTTCCCGTAGTTGTTCTGAATAATAGGAGGAAAGTACTGCCAGAAGTGCCTGGGACCCAGGTCCGTGAGCCTGTTTTCCATAGGTTTTTCCGGGTTATACAGCCCCAATTTCGTAGTAGATAATGCCATTCTATGTACCTCCTATCTCTTATGCTTGGCTCGGTATACGTTAATATCGCGCTGGAACCCACCCGGCACATCCTCGGATTTCCAGAAGATGTAGGGGTTGCTCCTGGGCTCTGTCACCATCTGCGGCATGGGAGGAATTTCGAGAACCTCCAGGAATTTCGGAATGCCGTATCGCTGGATCAGTTCACCTAACCGCTCACGGTTCTTGCCTTCTTCCATCCACCAGTCCCACACCTTTTCCACGATCGCCTTGATATTGTCATATGGAGATTCGCACTTTACGAAGGGGATCGTCAGGACCGACATCTGGGCGCCCTCAAGAATCGGCGCCTTGGCTCCGAAGAGGATGCTGCACCCCGTGTCCGTGCCTGGTCTCAAAGCGGCGGGCATAACATTGATGCAGTGCATGCAGCGGGTGCATTCCTTGTCGTCGATCATGAGCTTGTTGCCTTCCATCCACATACACTGGGTGGGGCAAAGCCCGATGACCTCTTTCTGAATATCGAATTTACCCCAGTCTTTCCCGGCGTGGGCCCCTGCGTTGGGCGGAATTTCGCCGCCGAGATAGGCCTTGACCGCTTCCTGATCGATCCGGATATTGTCTCTCCACGTTCCAATATACGACATATCCGAACGGGCGATGGATGCCACGCATCCGTTGGGGCAACCGTCAAATTTGAATTTGAACTTGTACGGGAAGGCCGGGCGGTGCAGCTCATCCTGGTAATAGTTGGTCAGTTCGTAGCACATATCCTGGGTATCGATACAGGCATATTCACAGCGGGCCTTGCCCAGACAGCAGGAAGGCGACCGAAGATTGGATCCGGACCCGCCCAGGTCCTGCTGGAGCACATGACCCAGCTCATAGAATACCGGCTCCAGTTGCTCAGTAAAAGTCCCCAGGAAGATAATATCCCCGGTAGATCCATGCATGTTCAGCAGACCGCTTCCTCGATATTCCCACAGATCGCAGAGGCATCGGAGATAGTCTGTATTATAAAATTTGCTCATGGTCTGGTTGACGCGCATGGTGTGGAAATGGGCAATGGAAGGGAACCGCTCTTGAAGGTCCGAATACCGGCCGATGACGCCGCCGCCATAACCGAATACCCCCACAATGCCGCCATGCTTCCAGTGGGTTTCACCATCGTCAAAAGAGACCTGGAGCTGACCCAGCAGGTCTTCCACACACTCGCTGTTTACCAACATGCGGTCTTTTGCAAGTTTCTTGCGATGAAGGGCCTCCCGTTTGGCATCGGCCACAAAACTCGGCCACGGGCCCTTTTCCAATTCATCCACGTCCGGAATGTCGTGTTTCACCTTGAAATTCTTGAGCTCTTCATCGGTGTAATTTTTCAACTCCGCGTCGGAGTAAATCCTGAGCTCTTGATATTTCAACACTTTCTGTTCTTCTCTTGGTTCAAACGCCATTATTTATGCCTCCTTTTGCTATTTATAAAAGTTATACATGTTAAGGAGTAAATCCTAACAATTGAATTAGCTACTCTCACCTCCTCCCTCGAATGATCATGCTCACTGCACCAATCCCGACACCCAGTTACCTCGATCTTTTGCTCAGATCTTCAGAGCCTTAAAATGAGCTGATTCGAAGCCTATTTGTGAAAATTTTAATTAGTTAATTTTTCAAATAGTTAAGGTTTGATTTATAATCAAACGTCGAACCGGATGTCAATAAAAAAAAGCCGGGGGAGCCTACAACTTTTTTTGTTGACAATTCGACGACTCCGTGGTCCTAATCGGACGCGTTATGGCAAGGGGCTCAAGGCGCCTGCCAGGGAGATTAAGCAGTTTAAATAAGGGAGATTTTCTAAGTAATGCACCCTCGTGTGATCATTGCCGCGCTGAAAGGAGGATCCGGGAAGACCATCCTGTCGTTGGGACTTGTTGCCGCATGGCGGAAAATGGGTTTCAGAGTCGCTCCGTTTAAGAAAGGGCCGGATTTTATCGATGCCGGCTGGCTCGCCTTTGCTGCGGACCGGCCTTGTTACAATCTGGATCCTTTTTTGATGAATGAAGACCAAATTATGGGGTCTTTTCTATCCCGATCGAATGATTCGGACCTCTCTCTAATAGAAGGGAACCGGGGCCTGTTCGACGGGCTTGATTTAGACGGCTCTTCCAGCACTGCATGGCTGGCCAAGCTTCTTCGGGCCCCGGTCCTGATTATCCTGGATGTGTCCATGTCAACCCGCACCATGGCAGCCGTCGTCAAAGGATGCCAGGCCTTCGATCCGAACGTTTATATCGCAGGGGTTATTTTGAACAGGGTTGCAGGGGAGCGACAGGAGAGATTGATCACGGACGCTATTGAAAAATACTGTGGGATCCCTGTGGTCGGTTCGGTCCCTAAGTTGAGGGAAAATCTGTTCCCGGAACGACACATGGGCCTCGTCCCTTTTCAGGAGCGCGACCAGGCCGAAAAATCTGTTTCATGGGCCAGGGAGATTGTTCAGAGGCACCTTCAGATGGATCATATCTGGGAAATAGCCAACCGGGCCGGGGATATTGAGGCGTGTCGATACGCCGCATCTAAACCGAAAGCGGCAGTCACCGATGACTCTCCGCGAATCGGTTTTATCAGAGACCGTGCGTTCTGGTTCTACTATCCGGAAAACCTGGAGCAGTTGGAGCGCATGGGGGCCGTGATGGTGGAGATCGATGCCATATCCTCACCGGAATTGCCGCACTTGGACGCCCTGTATATCGGGGGAGGATTTCCTGAGACACAGGCCCAGGCCCTTGCAGATAATCGAGGCTTCAGAAATGGCCTGAGAGAGGAAATCGAAAAGGGGCTTCCGGTCTATGCGGAGTGCGGGGGGTTCATGTACTTGGGCGAGAGACTTTTAGTGGACAGCCGGTCCTACCCGATGGTGGGGGCACTTCCAGTGGAATTTGTCCTTCAAAAGGGGCCTCAAGGGCATGGCTACACGGTCATGGAGGTTACCAGTCCCAATCTCTTTTACCCCGAAGGCGAGGAAATAAGGGGCCATGAATTTCACTACTCCCGGCCCATTTTTATTGGGGATCACGGTCTGAAATTTGCCTTCAGGGTTGTTCGAGGACGAGGGATCGATGGTGAAAGAGACGGCGTTTGCAGAAAGAATGTTCTGGCGACCTATACCCACGTACATGCGGCAGGGAATCCGAAATGGGCAAAAAGTCTTTATCTGGCAGCCCTTGCCCACAAGAAAACGAATAATTTTTTTTAAAAGCGGAAAAAGAATATTTGACAACGCAAAAATTGGGAACTATAGTTATAAACTCACGTCTAAAGGTCGGTAGAGATTTCAAAAAGAGTACGGGGTAAGATATTTTTTAGAAAGGGAGGTTTTGGGTTATGCCAACAGTAGAATTTGAGGGGAATACCTACAGTGTTGATGAAGACGGCTTCATCGACGATTTCAACAACTGGAATGAGGCATGGATGAGTTATGTGAAGACGACGGAAGGGATTGAGGAACTGACCGACGAGCATAAGAAGGTGGTCGAAGTTCTTCAGGACTATTACAAGAAGAATGGGATCGCCCCCATGGTCAGGATCCTTTCCAAGGTTACCGGATACAAGCTGAAATACATCTATGAGCTATTTCCCTCGGGACCGGGCAAGGGTGCCTGTAAGATGGCAGGTCTTCCGAAGCCAACGGGTTGCGTCTGATTCCATAACGAACGGAAACAGTCCCCCGCCGAAAAAAGGCGCAAGAGATATCTCGATATGAGGTGTCTTTTGCGCCTTTTCTACACCAACCTGAAGGGCCCTAAGTCTTCGGGACGAGAATCCTTCTATAACGTCTTGCTTCGAAGCGGCTTTCCCGCGAGGGGATTGTACAGCTTGGTGATAGCGAATTTCATGACATCCAAGCTCTTCAAATTAAAAATGATGTCTGCGAGCGTGACCTGGGCCTGTTCCGGGAGCACACAGGCATTTGAGGAATCAAATTCAAGATCAGGAAAACTCTTTTGAAGTTTCTTCTGGTCTTTTTGGCTCATGGCCACCTGAACAGCCTTTTTACCATTGATTTCCTGAATGTGCCCTCCCAAGCCCAATTCTTCCATCTTTTTCTGCTGTTCTGGATCCAAAAAGAGATTGATACAGTAATCTGCCATTTACGTAATTACCTCCTCTCTTACCACGTTAAAATTATCATGTTTCAGACGCATGTCCATTTGTCAGTACCTATACATACGGATTCCTTTATTGTCAAGCCGTTTTAGGCGTTCCCAGCAATTCTCATGATGAGGCAGACCCGGTGTCAATATTCTGTGTGAGTGGCATTTTGCCATCCCGCCCGGCGGGATTTGGAAGCCGCTCCTGCATGGCCATTTTCCTAAAATGAGGATTGTTGAGGGGCTCCCTGTTGCCGGGAGAAAGAATCCCGAGCCTTTTTTGGCCATGAGTCGTTACCCTCCATTTGACTATTTTTGCCGGCCGCTCTATAACCGATCGAACGAATCTTACAAACCATGGCGGGGTTTGCGCACATCCAGGCGATCCCAAATCTCGGGAGACCAGCTCAATGCGGTTTCAAAATCAAATTCGGAATGAATATAATAAATGCGATACACCGGATAATACCGTAAAGAGAATTCAGCAAGGGTTTAAACGACTGGATCTTCGGCCCGAATACGCTGGCGTCAGGGTTTCGGATTTTCTCTTCTGGGGAAGGATCTGGATCGACTCCCTTCAAATCGTATGCGAGGGGAAGGGCATTTCCCCCAGACTGGCAGAGGCAAGCGCCTATGCGGAATTGACCGAACGGCTGAGCGCCGGCCTGTACTACCCGGTGTTTGAGGAACAGGTCCGATTTCACCTGCCGGGGATTTACAGCATCGAGACCAACCGTTTCCTGAACTATGAATGGATGGCGGGCTATGTCCAGGCGAACCAGCGGGAATTGGAACATGCCGTGACCATCGAGGAATTGCTTCGAAGGGAATGCCACCTGCAACGCGCGGACCTGGCGGAAATCAGAGACTGCGAAATGGCCAGCCACTGGGTGGACGGCTATTCTCTCCTTCGAGAAGAAACGGTTAAAGTCCCTGTTAAATTGGTAGCTTATATTCACGGTTCCAACGGGATAGCCGCTGGCAACACCATCGAAGAGGCCATGATCCAGGCAAGCTGCGAGATCCTGGAGCGATATGCCCAGATCAGCATCGTCAAACCGGAGACAATCGTCCCGTCCATCGACCCCGCCTCGGTGGAACTCGATCTGATTCGGCAGATGATGGCGTTTTATGCACGATTTAATGTTGGCGTTACCATGAAGGATCTTTCTTTTGACGGGACGCTCCCGGTCATCGGGGTATCCTATACCAATCGAAATCTCCCCCACGACCACCTGGAACACAGGTCTCTGATCGCCGGCGCATCGTTTAACCTGGAAGAGGCCCTGATGCGCTGCTTCACCGAAGGGATGCAGGGGAAGAAGACCCTTCTCTCTCCACGACCCCAGTTCGACAGGCCGGTGGTCCCCCGATCCCAGGTAAAGGACTACTACACTCTGATGCGATGCGGGGTCTCGCCGACCGATATCTCCTTTTTGGATAAGGGGGAGATGACGCATTTCCGTCCGTGGCGCCGGAAAGACATTCTGGAGGAAATCGAAGGGCTTAAAGAGATCGTCAGGGGGCTTGGCACCGACTGTATTGTTCTGAATCATACCCATCCGGCGCTGGAGTTCCCGGTGGTTCGGGTGATCATTCCCGGGGTCTCGGATTTTCTCCCCTTCCTCCCTTCAACCATTCTGACCGATGAAAAGACCAAACCCGCTACGGCCTGGAAAGGCGAGGCCTTGAAAAAGATCATGCAGAGCTTTTTCACCCATCAATGACCCCCCTTCCTGGATGTCTTCTCGTACAGCGACGGCCTTCTTTCCGGAAGAAAATATTTCATTCGGTGGCTTCTGACATCCTGGAGAATGTCATCTTTGAGTTCAGCATAGAGGATGTGTTCTTTCATGCCCGCATACCGGGCGAATACCCGGCCGTCCGGCCCAAAGACCACGGCAACCCCTGGAAACGCGAGGCCGCCTTCGCAGGACCCCACCTGGTTGCAGGCAATCACATAGAGCCCGTTGTCAAATGCCCGGGCCGGCAGGTGTCTCATCCAGCTTTGCAGTTTTTCCTCCGGCGTTCCCCTGGGTGAGGCATGGGGGATAAAGACCATGTCGGCCCCCATAAGGGCAATTCGAGTGGTGATTTCAGGGAAATGCCCCTCGTAGCAGAGTTCTACGCCAAAGGTGGTTTTTCCCGTCTTGAATACCTCGATCGTCTCACCAGCAGAATAGATGGCGCTCTCGGTAGGTCCCAGGTGTGTCTTTTTGTAGACGCCGATCAGGCCGTCGGGACCTGCGATGATCTGGCTGATATAAGGATTGTCCATATCCACAACCTCTACAAGGCCGGCCATGAGGACAATACCCATGTCTTTGGCCGATCGGACCAGCCGTTCAACGATCTTTTCCACTTCCTCGCGGCCATAGATCCGGCACGGGGAATCCTGGGTGTATCCGGTTATGGACAACTCGGGGAAACAGACGATTTGGGCGCCGTTGGCAGACGCCTCCTGCGCCATGACCTTTATCCTGGCAAGATTCCCGCCAACATCTCCCGGGATCGCGTGCATGCAGACAGCGGCTATTTTCACGTTGTCCACGGTAAAGGCAAACCTCCTTCTCAACAGGGCGCAAGGGTTAGCTGCGGATTATCTGGAACCCTAACAGATTCAGGCCGTCGCGGAAAAGAACAAACGCAAAAACCAGCAGCATCAGGCCCAAGATTCGCATGGTGTATCTGTAAAAACGGCCGGTTAAAAAGGCCCGATATCGTCCCACCACTATCGCCAACACTATTTTGGAGCCAACCAGAAACAGGTAAAAACTGCCGATAAAGGCTATGGCCGCAACCACACTCTGATCCCAGGCCTTCATGGTGGCAGGCCCCCCGATTCCTACCCAGAACAGATACGGATGCGGGTTCAGTACATTGACCATGATCCCCTTTTTAAAAGACTCGGGCATGACGTCCCGGGACCTGAGCTCTACCCCTTTCGTCATGAGGCTTTCGTACCCCATATACAAAAGTACAAAACCCCCTAAAAATGAAATCGTCCCCAATATGATCGTGAAGGCCGAGAGCTTTGCCAGCAAATACAAGGTCAGAACAACGATGGGAAGGTCCGAGATTATAGGAGCCAGGGCAACGTTGATCCCTCCTTTCATACCGTGCCTGAGCGTTTCTGATATGACAAGGGCAAGGAGAGGCCCGGGCGCAATCCCCGCTGAGAGGCCCAACACCGTCCCGGTGGTTAAGAAACCTATCATCCAGCATTACCTGCTATTGTCGGTCGCTGATACACAAAGAAAACCCACTGAATTATATAAATAAAATAAAGATTAACCTTCTCCCCTTTGCATGTCGAGGTATTGGTGAAACGATATGGCAATATCCTGGCAGGAGGTGAAGAGGGTCAGCATATTCGATAGAAGAGATGGTATGTGATGGTCAGATGGAAGTCAACGAACTTTTTGAATTTGTTAAGGATAATGCAAAGGCGATGGCTGCTTCGGCGACCGAGTAGGCGATTTTTTCTCGAATAATGGGGAAGTATCGGTTACAGTAAGCAACCTTTTTCGAACTGGCCTAAGCCCGAGCCGTTTTGACGTCAGTTTCAGCAACGCAACGATTTGGTAACGTTTTTTTCCACGGATCCGTATCTGGCCCTGCAGGTGCAGCTTCAGCCGCACAGGCGCCTGAGCACTGGAATGCGCGAAAAATGGGTTATACTCGATTCATGCTCGAACATACGTTCATACACATACCGGGCATCGGGCCTAAGACAGAGCAGAGGTTCTGGCAACGGGGGATCCGCACATGGCGCCAATTTCTCGACCATGAGGGCGCCGTTATCTCTCCAAGGAGGGATGACTTTGTGTGCCGGGAACTGGCGGTATCTCTGGCCCACAGAGAAGACGCCGCCTATTTCAGTGCCCGCCTTCCGCCGGGAGAGATGTGGCGCATCTTTACTGCATTCAAACAGAAGACGGTTTATCTGGATATCGAGACGAGCGGGGGCTGGCAGGGGACCGATGATATCACGGTCATCGGCATCTATGACGGAGCGAACGTCCAGACCTTTGTCCATGGGATCAACCTGAACGATTTTGAAATAGCGATCGCCAACTATGACCTTGTCATCACCTTCAACGGGGCGGCCTTCGATCTCCCCTTCATTCAAAGTCAATTCCCTGGCATCTCACTCCCTCCGGCCCATATCGATCTCAGATTCCTCCTCAAAAAGGTGGGGTATGCCGGGGGCCTTAAGAAGATTGAGAAAGAACTTGGCATAGCCAGGGAATCCAGTATAGACGGGATGGACGGATATGACGCTGTGCGGCTCTGGCAGGCATACCAGTGGGGAGATGATGCGGCCCTTGAAACGCTGATCCGGTATAACCGCGCCGATATCGTCAACCTGAAGCCCCTGATGGAGATCGGATACAGAGAAATGGTGGAAAGACATGCTTGCCTTTTGGGATCGAATGGCATACTGTGATTTGATTCAAAGCGTGTGCAGGCATGATTGATGCCGATGATAGCATACTTGATGCGCCTCGGTCCGCGATTGGAAGATGAGACAATGCCTTGAATTTCATAATACCCAGGTTAAGCGGTTCAGCGTTCAAGGTTCAGGGCTGAAACAAGCTAACGGAGCATCATCAATTGGAAAATAGCTGATACGTGCAAATATACGGTTGTACCCGGTGGGTGAAGATGGCTCATCTGAGTCAGTCATCAGGAGGCATCATTAAGCAGCAATTCTCATTTTGAAGTGATATCTCTGTGTGAGCGGCTTTCCAGTCCCGCCGCGGGATGGCAAGATGCCACTCCCACGGCAACTCGAAATGAATCCGGAGCCATAATGAGAATTGCTGAGACCATCAATATTGAGTTGATATCCAGAATGGGTTATAATCAAATATCATGAAATTTTTAAAGGAGGGATTTTTATGATTCTGAGAGGAAAACTTATTGCCGAATCGCCGATTTACAGGGGCAACGCCCGAAAGACGCTTTTCACCCGTGATGGGGACGGAACCCATCGGCTCGTATCGCTTCCCGGAGAGATATCAGGCACTGCCCAGAGCCTGATGGACGCCTTTATCGGGGAGTCCCGTAACGGAAAAAACCGGGGATTGTTCAATGAAGCGTGGCAACGGCTCTATGGCGAGCCGCTGCCGCCAGGCCTCATCCGTGAAGTTGACTGCAAATTGCAGGCAACGAGCTACCATCGCGACGGGTTTTTTGATCTCCGCATGGGCATCAAGCTTGATGAAGACAGATGGGCCGCGGAGGCAAATGCAAACTATAAGATGGAGACGGTCTTCCGCAACTCTGTTTTTGACTTTGTCCTCACAGTGAAGGATTCCGCCCTCGGGGAAGGAGAAAACCAGGCCAGGCTTTTCTACCTGTTGCAGGAAATGAAAGAAGGGAGATTCTGGTTCGGCGCGGGCAAGAGCAAGGGGCTTGGAAACGTTCGTCTGGAGATCGACCTCCCCTTTAGAACGCCGGAAACCATCCCTGCATTGCGCAGGGGAATCAACCATCTTCGATTGGACCTCCTCTTCGATTCCATGAACCCCGTCCTTGTGGGCTGGAACTGGGGAAAGATCGACCCGGAGGCGGCCGCTTTTATCGCTCTCGAAGGGAGGCAGCTTCTTGGCGCCCTGAAGGACCTGCCCGATCCGATTATGGATCGGCTCAATAAGGCGTTAGGGGGCCCTGTCTTCAATCCTGAAGACTGGAAAATGAAATTTACGGAATATTTGCCAAAGGCTATTGCCATATGGCTGAGGGAATGCGCATCCGGTGAACGTGAGACGTGGACGCTGCCATCCTCGGAACTGAGTAAGCTGGCTAAGGGGAAGCACGCCCTTGCACCGAAGTTAATCTCCAAGATCGAGCCATTATCTGAAAGGTCTTTCTCCACCAGAGAAGAGGCAGAGGCTGCCATCCTGGAGGCCCTCGGAAAAAAGGCCAACATGGCCGGTCGGGTTACATCATTGCTGGAACAAACCGTTCAGGAACAGCGTCAGTTCGATGAAGGCGCATGGCAGCAGATCGCCGTCGCTCTAAGCATCAATCAGGTCCCGCCGGAAGATATCGTCAGCAATATCGCTGACCAGGATGCCCTTGCCAAATCGCTTGAATCCCTCTGTACGCCTGCCCTCGGCCCGTTTTACCGTCAGATTGACCAGCAGGTCAAGCTGATCCAGAGCGACTCCTGGGTGGATCTGGAAATCAAGAACAGGGAGGAACATGCCCTGATAAAAAGAATGCTTCTGGAGGGGAGGATAGCAGAACATCAATGGGGGAGGACGGATCAGGCCCCGGATGGGATCAGTCCCAATGTCTGGAGGGAATTTCTGGATGCCCACAGCAAGGTTCAATTCCGCCACATGCTGAACGTCGACAATCTGAAGAAGAGCATCACCAACGATAACAATATGGTTGAATTCCTGGAGGCCTACCGCGACCAGACTAGGGAGGAACTTTCTCAGACGCACCATATCGATTTCAGGGCCGGCGGACCGTTTAACCGGGAGATCTCCCGAGCGTATGGCAAGCCCTACGATAACATGTTCATGCGGATGCTCACATGGGCCCCTTCCAGTCGCGAGGCGGGCACATGGGAGATCTATGTCCCCGGCAGCACCATCAAGGGGGCATTCAGGAAACGCGCTTCCCAGGTCCTGAAAACCCTCATGGGCGAATCGGGAAAGACAGACCGTTTGATCAACCTCCTGTTCGGGACACAGGGACAGAGGGGAAAGGTTTTCTTCTCCGACGCATACCTGACGGATCCGATAGATACCGAAAGCGCATGGTGTTCCATGGACGGCATTCGAATGGACCCGAAGACCGCCCGTCCCATAGAGGCCGCCAAGCATGATTACCTGTTCGCCTATGGAAATCAGCTCAAATTTCACATGAAAGTGGATATCCAGGATGCCGGTGAAGAGGACCTGGAGCTGCTGTCCCTCCTGTGGCATCTGCTCCGTGACTTTCAAGGAGGGGATATCCCTCTCGGGGGTGAAAAGACCAACGGCTTTGGATGGGTCGAGGCCATTGTGACCAAACTGACCTGGCTGACGTCGGGTTCCGGCGCCATGACGGAACGGCTTTTTGGCAAGCGGCCCTTAACCCGGCATGGCATCTGGCAACGGGTGGAGCTGAAAGGGGCCGAGGCCATTGAGGCATTACGGCCGCTTCAAGCGATTTCAGACCCACGGAACGACCCCCGCAAGGCGGCCCCTCCCCTTGCAAGGGGAGGATTCATATCGCACAGGGCCTTTGGCGGACATTGCGGTCTCCTGCAGGTGGAGGCCGAGGCCCTTACGCCCGTGAGCATCCGTGAAAGCGGGGCGCCCTCTTACACGGCCATGATGGAGGACGGGCCTGTAAACGGTTGGGACTTTTTTTCGTTCTCCCCTCCGGATCCCACCCACAGGGGCCCGGACAGGGTGTATGCCCTTCCGAGCAGGAGCATCAAGGGAATGGTGCGCCACATCTATTCCATTGCAAGCGATTCCCGGGACGACAGCAGCGACATCAGCAGGCTGAACCCATCGGACAGTCTCTTCGGCTGGGTCGGAAAAGGCCCCAATAACGCACTGACCGGCAGGGTATCCTTCTCTTTCGGGCCTTTCGATCAGCCTGAGTTATTCTGGTTCGAGGCCCCGTATCCCTATGGCGCCTGGCAATACACGGGGGGTGCATGGAAACAGGTCGCAGAAGGCTCTGCAAAAAGGAGGCTTATCGAGGACTGCTGGCGCATCTTTCCTCACGCTCCCCTGGCGCCGATTGTCAGGCGACTTGATGGATTTGAGCCGAAAGGCCCGAACGCCTCCTATTTCCGGGCCGTCATGCCAGGCTGCAGGGCCCGCTTCACTATCCGCTTTTGGAATCTGCTCGATGAGGAACTCCAGAGACTCATATGGTGCGTTGCCCTGGAGCCGGGTCTTGCCCACAAAATGGGCAACCACCGGTATCTTGGCTTTGGAAGCCTGCGCTTGAGAATAGCGGCGTCCAGTTTCCTGATAGATTGGGCCAAACGGTATGGAGGCACATCGGAGGAAGGCTGGCAATTGCCTCTCTCTGTTGACGATTGGATCAATAAAAAAGCCATCTCCAACTACTCACCCCTGAGAAAGGCCCTGAATGCTGACCACCTTTGATTGGATTCGCCGCTGTGAAAGCGGGGCCGAACTGATAGCCACTATTGACTGCATCAGATCAGAGCCCCATCTTTTCCATGTCGAAGCAACGATGGGGCCGCCCCTCTCCGGCATTGACGGGCCGTGTGTGCGTTGCTGGACATATCCCCGCCTTTCAGGATCATCCCACTGTAAAACCTGTCATGCGATCCTGTCCAAGGTAAAAGGGCTTGGAAGCCTTTCCCGACACTGCATGGTGGTCTGGGGCTTTGTCAACTTCGTGCCCGACCCCGTCAGGCGAGACAGCGGCCTTGAAAAGACCCAGGTGCGATGCATCTATCTATTGAACGACAACCACTTCATGGCCATCATGAAGGGACATGCGTTACCGGGCTGGCTGAGGGAGGTCCTCCTCTATCACGGATCTGAACTCAAGGGACTGATGATTTTTTTTCCGACCATTGGAAAAGTTCGATCCCATGTCATGGGGGATCTCCTCTGCCGGGCAATCCATCAGGATTCACGATTTCCGATGGATCGGCTTCGCATCCGGTTTTTCTCCCATGCCATTCAATTGGATGTTCCCCACAAGCGTGAAGACGAGGGAATTCTCACCTTTGAGGCATCTGAGTTCCTGAGCCTGCTGGAAATGGCGACCATATTCCGGTCCCGCCTCCGTCCCGAGGAACAAATAATGGTTAAAGAGGTAATCGGTCTGAAAAACCATCATGAAAAAGGTTTTTACTGGGGAAGACTGATGGGCTCTTTAGGCAACGAGGCCAAGGACATGTTGTCTGCATGGAAATTCAGACAGTGGCCTGAGAACAGAATCAAATTGCTATACGAACTCACCGACCGTGTCCCTCTTACCCCTTAATATGATACGTTACCTGATTGTCTGCAGGGTCAACGCCTCTATGGTATGGCTCAGGCTCTTTCCATCCCTGGAGTTCTCCCTGGTATTGGGGACCGCTATTTCAGAGAGTCTCCCGACCGTCCAGGCCCGTCCCTGGCGCAAGGCCTTGATGCCCTGGGATGAGTATGGGGGTCTCTCCCTGATAAAAAAGAAGAGCCTGAGAAATCTTCCCCAGGTTGCGTGGCCGGTCGAATCTGTCCTCTTCTGTTATCCGGGCAAAAGGGCTTATGGAGAGGGAGAGGTGATTTTGCTGGAACTCAAGCTCATCGGCGACGGCGCAGATCATGCCTTTTTCCTCGAAATAATTCTGCCCGCCCTGGAAACAGTCAGCCGCACCATCGATAAAAACTGGCAGACGCCCAACTCCCTCTGGGGTAGATTCGACATCCAATCGGTCTATGTGGCCCGGGGGCCCAACTGGGAACCTCTGGTCAATGACGGCAGGCTGGATCTTGGCTATATGGCAACTCCTCTCCAGTGGTCTGAAGGGCTGATTCTCCACCCGGATTCACACCACCGACTTCGCAACCTGACCTGGCTAACCCCCTTTGATCTCCGGTGCGATGAAAAAGAGGAGCGCAACCGCAACCTCAGGAAGATAACGCCAGACCAGGTCCCGTCTTTGGAAGAGGTCCTAAGATCCTTCATGACCCGAATGAATTTGCTTTCAACAGGGAGACGCGGCAAGGCAAGTCATTTCTGGGACCTCTTGAGTCCGCAGGACAGGGCATCATTTGAGGAGGTTCTCGAACAGTCCTCGGAGGTCCCAATGCTTCACGGGAGTCTTCGCGCTGTTCCACCGATTCACCCCGGACGCTGGATAGGAAGGCAGACATTCGGGGTTATCCCGGATTCAATCGCGCCCTACCTTGCTCTGGCATCCATTTTTCACATTGGCGCACATACCCATTTCGGGTGCGGCACATTTGTTCTCGATTAGGCGCCGAGACCCGGGGCTCATGATGCAATAAAAAAAGCCCCTTCGCTTTCGAAGGGGCTTTTCACTGACGGCAACGCCTATTTTTTCTTGACGATCTTTCCCTGTTTTTCCCCGATCCAATCCTTGAAATTACCCCAGCAAGACGGCGGCTCCAGGGTCCATTTGCATTCAGCCGTTTTATTCGAATCCATGCTCACGGCCTTGGCCGTGTAAACGCCCGGCTCGATGGTCGGCTGGCTGACAATGATGGTGGTCTCCATCTTCTCGTTGGAACCGAGGGCGGCCCGCAGCAACTCGGTTGCCTTTACCAGCGTCTCCACCTTTGCGGTGAATTCGCCGTTTTGTCCTACCTCTGCGTCGGCAATCGGAACCTTGACCTCTTTGCCTTCTTTCTTGACGCCCATCAGTTCGATAAAGACCGAATCACCGGGCTGAAATCCCTTTCCCTTGAACATCATCGGCGTTCCCGTGACGGTGGAAACGTTCAGCCCAACGTTTGCGGGCTCTACAATCATCTGGGGCCCCGTGACGTTCGGGTCAAATGTTGCCGGCGCAGTGGCGCAGCCGGCAAGCAAAACCACGGCCAGTAATATCAGACAAGCCGTGAGGCACGTAAAATTCGAGCATCCCTTTCTCATATAACTTCTCCTGTTCTCTTCTTCCGGTTATACGGGGGCAAAAACCTCTCTTCAAGGCCCCGACTATCTCCCCAATTTCTTGAGGACCACATCGAGGTCCACATCCGAGGTCATCCAGTCCGTAAGGCGAACAGCCTTTCCGTCTTCCACGCACTTGCCGATGAAAGAAGCCCGGCTTCCCTGCCTCTGATTAGGGCCATAGCTCATCTTGGGTCCAATTCCCTGGAGATCTTTAATGGACTCCATTGCCTTGACAAAGCTCTCTGCAGTCAGATCGCGGCCGGCCTTTTTCAGACCTTCCACCATGGGCTCTACAAAGAGGATCCCGGCATAGTAAAAAATCCCCCACCGTTCCTTGGGTGCGAATTTCTCGTGTGCGGCCTTGTACTTTTTCATCAGCGGGCTGTCCGAGTCGGGCAGTTCGCCAAAGGAGGTAAAGATAACATCCTTATACAGACCCTTGGTGATGTTGAACATGATGGGCGTATCGCTCAGGGTGCTGGTGGTCATCCACTGGGGGGAAAAGCCCATCTTAGCCGCTGTCCCCAGAATGATGGCCCCGTGCTTGGGAAGAAGCCAGAGAAGGACGCAATCGGGGGTCGCTTCTTTGAGCTTCATGCAGTGGGAGCTGAGGTCCGTGTCCAGGGGCTCCACTGAGACCGAGGCGACCAGTTTCATCCCGAGTTTATCGAGGGCATACTCGGCGCCGGCAACCCCTTCCTTGCCATAGTCGTCATTTTGATAAAAGATGGCAATGCGCTTCTTGGCCAGGTTTTTGACCGCATAATTGACCAGGATGCTCGCCTCGTCAATGTACAGGGGATAATCGGCAAACAGATATTTGGTGGGCGGGAAAGCCCAGTGTGAAGAACCGGTGGCCGGACCTACCCAGGGGACCTTGTTCGAGGCCAGATATTTTTTGACGGCCATTCCGGGCGCCGTACCCACGCCAGAGGCCATGGCAAAGACCCCCTTATCTTCCACCAGCTCCTTCACGATGGCCTTGGTCCTGGCCGGCATATACCCGTCATCACGCAGGTAGTAGGTGATCTTGCGGCCATGGATGCCCCCTTCGTCATTAATCATGTCGAACAAAAGCCCGCTCCCCCGCGCCACGGCGCCCCACAGGGCTGCAGGACCTGTCTGGGGTCCGTATTGGCCGATGCGAATTTCCGTGTCGGTCACGCCCCGTTGTTCAGCCATGGCAACAGGCGCCAGGGTCAGAGACAACGCCACCAAACAACCGAACATCCATCCCAATCTCTTTTTCATCTCAAAACCTCCTCCTGTTTTGTTACGGTTGGCCCGAGTTCCGGGCAGACTCACTTCCTCCCATACATGCCCTCGATCAAATCCTTGAAGGCCTCGTTCACATATTTTCGTTTCACCTTCATGGTTGGGGTCACCTCCCCGTCCTCTTCGTACAATTTTTTTGGGATGATGGTAAATTTCTTGATCTGCTCCACTCGGGAGAGGGCCTCATTGACCTTCTCCACCTCCTCCTGAATCAGCTTGTTGATCTCAGGACTCTGAGTCAGGTCCCTGTAGGTGGAAAACTGGATCTTGTTGTCCTGGGCGAACTTGACCACGTTGTCTTCGTCGATCATGATCAGGGCGCTGATGAACTTCCGCTTGTCGCCGATCACCACCGCATCGTTGATGTAGGGGCTGAACTTGAGTTTGTTTTCGATGTACTGGGGGGTGATGTTCTTGCCGCCTGCAGTCACGATGATGTCTTTTTTGCGGTCCGTGATTTTGAGGTATCCGTCTTCATCCAGTTCACCCACGTCGCCCGAATAGAGCCACCCGTCTTTGATGGTCTCGGCGGTTGCCTCCGGATTTTTGTAATAGCCCTTGAAGACCCCGGGTGACCGCACCAGGATCTCGCCGTCCGGAGCGATCTTGACCTCTGTCTCGGTCAGCGGGGGCCCTACTGTCCCGAATTTAACCTGCCCGATTCGGGAGGCACAGGTCACCCCTGTGTCTTCGGTCTGGCCATATCCCTCGATGAGATTGACGCCGATAGACTGAAAGAAGTGGAGCACATCCGGCGAGATGGGGGCGGCCCCGGAATAGGCCACGCGCAGCCGGTCAAATCCCAGTCGCTCCTTCAATTTGCGGAACACCGTCAGATGGGCCAGTTGATACAGGCCCTCCAGGTAAAACGGCACCTTTTTAAAATTCATCCGCAGGGTGGTCCGGGCCTTGCCGATCTTGAGGGCCAGGCCAAAGGCGAGTTTCTTGAACCAGGTGGCATCCGACATGCGGATGTAGACAGCCGACAGGTATTTCTCCCAGATGCGGGGCACGGCATACCCGACGGTGGGGGAGATCTCCCGCATATTGTCCGTGACCGTATCCAGATTTTCGATGAAGTTGACCGTATAACCATGGGTCATGTGGACAAAGACCGAGAACAGACGTTCGAAAATGTGGCAAAGGGGCAGAAAGGACATGACCTCGTCCGTGTCGTACACCTCGTTGTCCTTGGTGATGGCGTAGGCCATCCAGGTAACGTTCCGGTGGGTCAGCATGGCGCCTTTGGGAGGCCCCGTGGTCCCCGATGTATAAATGAGGACCGAGATGTCGTCGGGCGTCACCTCGTCCATTCGCCGCTCAAAAAGGTCGGGCTCCTTCTCTGCGAACTTGCGCCCCATCTCCAGGATGTCGTCGTAGGTCATGACCATGGGGTCTTCAAAGTGCCTCAGACCCTCCAGATCCCAGACGACCACTTTCTTGAGCTTTGGGGCGTTATCCCTGAAATTGAGCCATTTATCGAGCTGCTCTTCGTTCTCGACGAAAAAGAAACCGGACTCGGAATTCTGGATGACATATTCCACCTGTGGCCAGGCATTGGTGGAATAGACCCCCACGGCCACCCCGCCCACGCACTGGATCCCCATATCGATGGTGACCCACTCCGGGCAATTGTCGCCGATAATGGAGACGCAGTCGCCTTTTTTTAGGCCCATGGAAACGAGGGCCGAACCCACATAGCGGGCCTTTTCGTAATATTCCTTCCAGGAAATATCATGCCAGAGGCCGAATTCCTTTTTTCGCATGGCCACCCGGTCGCCGTATTTCTGGACCGTATTTTTAAATACCCGCGGTACGGTTTGCTGAGCCATTTCCGACCTATCTCCACCTCTTTTTTCGTTTCCAGCGCTGGTAGCCCTTGGCCGATTCCTCGGAACGAATGCCCATATAGAACTCCTGCACGTCCTTGTCCATTATCAGTTCTTTGGACGGTCCCTTCATGACAAAACGGCCGCTTTCCAGAATCAACCCCACATGAGAAATAGCCAGGGCCATGCGGGCATTCTGCTCCACCAGCAGGATCGTGACGCCCTCCTGGTTGACGCTCTTGATGATGCCAAAGATCTCCTTGACCAGAAGGGGGGACAGCCCCAGGGAGGGCTCATCCAGGAAGAGGAGCTTGGGTTGATTCATGAGTGCCCGGCCAATAGCGAGCATCTGCTGTTCTCCGCCCGAAAGCGTCCCTGCCCACTGGTCCTCCCGCTCTTTCAGGACCGGGAAGTACGCGTACATCCGGCCGAAATCTCTTTTAATCCCGGCCCGGTCCTTTCGAATGTAGGCGCCCATCAGGAGGTTTTCTCTCACCGACAGTTCCTCGAAGACCTCTCTTCCCTCAGGGACATAGGAAAGCCCCAGCCGGACAATGACCTCCGGGTCTTTCCGATCGATCCGTTTTCCCAGAAACTCGATGGTGCCCTTGTCCGGCTGGTCATCCAGAAGACCCATCACGGTCTTGAGAATCGTGGATTTCCCGGCCCCGTTGTTGCCCATAATGGCCGTGATGGTCCCCTCCTCCACACTGAGGGATACCCCGCGCAGGGCGTAGATCAGGGTATAGAAGGTCTCGATATTCTTGATTTCAAGCAGCGTACTCAACGAATTCGTCCTCCCCCAGGTAGGCTTTGAGGACCTCCGGGTGTTTCTGAACCTCTTCCGGTAGCCCTTCGATGATGGGCTTTCCGAAATTGATGGCCAGAATGCGGTCCGAGATGTCCATAACCATTTTCATGTCGTGCTCAATGAGCAGGATGGTGACGCCCAGTTCATCCTGAATATCCTTGATCCAGAAAATCAGATCCTGCTTTTCCTCCGAGTTCATTCCTGCGGAGGGTTCGTCCAGCAGGAGCAACTCGGGCTCCAGGGCCAGGGCCCGGGCCAGTTCGATCAATTTCTGCGTCCCATAAGGGAGGCCCCCCACGAACTGATTCCGGGCATGCTGCAGATCCAGAAGATCGATGATCTTCTCCACCTCCTCCCGGTGCCGGATCTCTTCCCGGGCGGCCCGGGACCCCCTTCTAAAAAAGGTGGCGCCGCTCCAGATGCCGGTCTTCATGTGGATATGCCTCCCCAGCATGAGGTTTTCCATGGTGGTCATACGCGAGAACAGCTCGATGTTCTGAAACGTGCGGGCAATGCCTTTTCTCGCGATTCTATGGGGTTTGAGGCCGGTGATATCCTCGCCCTTGAACAGGATCCGTCCGGAATTGGGTTTGTAAAGTCCGCTGATGCAGTTGAAAAGGGTGGTCTTTCCAGCGCCGTTAGGACCGATAATGGAGAAAATGGTTCCCCGATCCACCTTGAACTGGACCCTGTCCACGGCTGTGAGACCGCCGAAGCGGATGGTTATCTCATCCATTTGAAAAAAATCGGTCACGGTTTTCCCCTGCCTGAATGGTCAATGGTCATTCGTTACTGTCAGTGCGTTTTGGCTGAAATCCCACTTCTGATCCCTGATCTCCGACTTCTGTCGTCTGGTCTCTGTCCGTTACACCTTCCGAACGTAATGTCTTGCAAAGAGTCCGCTGGGTTTGAAGCAAAGGACCAGCACAATGATGCCGAAGGCAACGATGGATTTGAATTCAAGCGACACATACCCGCCGAAGAGGTTTTCAATGATGCCAAGCATATACCCCCCCAGGGCTGCCCCCACCAGCGAGGTCATGCCGCCCAGTACCGCAGAGGCAAAGCCCTTCAGGAGAGGGTCGAGCATCAGATTGGGGTCCAGTGTGGCGATGGGCGCGAGGAGCATGCCTGCCACGGCCCCGATCATGGAACTGAGCGCCCAGGTAATGGAAAGAATCCGGTTGGTTCGAATGCCGTTGATGCGGGCGGCCATGGCATTCTGCTGAGTGGCCTTCATGGCGATCCCCACCTTGGTGTACCGGAAAAAAAGAAATAGGAGGAGCATCAGCAACAGGGTGATCAACAGGGTGGCCAGGTTGAGATAACTCAAGACCGCAGGCCCCAGGTTGATGAGATCGAAATCCGAGACCGGGAACGTGAAATCCCGCTGGTCGGCGCCCCACTTCCAGCTCGCCACCCCGTAGAGAATCATCTCGAATCCGAGGGTGATGAGAATGAAGCTCAGGATGTTGGGGTCCTTGGCCCGTCTCAGGAAGGTGAATTCAAGAAAAATACCCAGTGCCGCAGCAAAGAGGAGCGCCCCCACAAAGGAAACGACAAAGGAGTATTCATAAGTTGCCAGGAGGCTGTAGGCCACGAAGGTGGAGAGCATGGCCATCTCGCCCTGACCAAAATTGGGGACCTCGGAGGTTTTGTAGATGATGACCATGGCGAGGGCCACCAGGGCGTACAGGCTCCCGAAGGAGAGACCGCTTACGATGAGCTGAGAAAGCATGCAGGCACCTATGGAGGTCTAGGGTTCAGAAGTTCAAGGGTTCACAGGTCCAGGGTTCGAAGGCCTAAGGGTTCAGAGTTCGGAACCGCCCAGGGCCTGGTGCAAAAAGCGCAAATCATGCCCGTCTAAAAAGGCCAGGTCTTCCAGTAGATCTTGGTCCGGATCCAGAACCCATAGAGCCCGAGAGGTTCAAAGACCACGAGCAAAATGATGATCAGGCCAAAGATGATGCTGGCGATGTTGGGCAGCCCGGCCACGTTCATCCATCTCTCGGAAAAGGCGATCAGGGCCTGGCCCAGGTAGGGAAGTTCCTGGACCTTGTCCAGTTCCAGAAGGAGCCAGGTCATCACAATCCCCCCCATGATCGAACCAAAAATGGAACCGAGGCCCCCTACGATCACGAACGCGAGAAAATAGATGGAGAGGATGAAATTGAAGGTGGTCGGGTTGATGAATCCAAGCATGAAGGCGTAGAGACCTCCGGCCACGCCTGCGTAAAAGGCGCTGACCGCAAAGGCCAGGGTTTTGTAATAGACCAGGTTCACCCCCATGGTCTCTGCGGCGATGTCGCTGTCCCTTATGGCGATAAAGGCCCGGCCGACCCGCGTCTTCATAAGGTTTCGAGCCGCCAGAATCAGGAGGACCGCGATGGCGACAACCAGAAAGTACATTTTCCGGTCGCTGTCCACGATAAAAGAGCCGAAGGTGATCTGGGGGGTCTGGAGGCCCATTCTGCCGCCAAAGACCTCCCATCGTCCGATGACCTGCGTAATGGCCATGCCAAAGCCCAGGGTGGCGATGGCCAGGTAAGGCCCTTCGAGCCGAAGCGCCGGGAGCCCCAGTATGAAGCCGAAAAGGGCTGAAACCAGGGCGCCCACGATCAGGGCCAGGAGAAAGGGGAGATGAAAGACGGTCATGGAAAGGACGGTCATATAGGCCCCGATGGCAAAAAAGCCGGCATGCCCGAGGGAGATCTGGCCCGTGTACCCCACCAGAATATTGAGTCCCAGGGTCACGATGACATGGATGGCCATATAATTGGCCATGTAGATGTAATAGTTGGGGGCTACAAGGGGAAAGACCGCAAGCGAGGCCATGAGCATCCAAAACCAGAACCAGAGGACCTTGCTGTCCAATAGCTGAATGTCCTCATAATAATCCCTTTTCATGTCCATAGGCTGGCTCTCCCACCCTCAAATTGCCGTCACATCGGCTGAGCGTACCCTGTACCCGCCGCGCCGCGCCCTTACCCTGACAGATGCGGTTGAAATCATGCCGATGGCGTGACCGGCGTGACCTTCCGGAACAGAAAATTAGATACTGGGATCATTTTCCGGCCAACTTGTCAAGTACCTTTTTATAATAGATTTCCGTCTCTTCCAGAAGCGGAGACCGCTTTCTCATCATATTGAGCTGCATAATCTTGTAGTTGATTTTCTTGATCTGGCGGTACTTTTCCTTGTCATCTGGAATCCCCTCCAGCAATTCCTCCATCTGTCGAATGTCTTTTCGGAGTTGAAGTTCCGGCGGTATGCAGTCTGCATTCTTCAGGATTTTGTAGACCAGCCGCAGATCTTCAGGGATATGGCTGTCGTCCTCAAGTTGAATCGGTTGGCCGTGTCCTGGAAGGTTATCAAATTCCCCCCTCTCCTGGGCCTCTTTGATCCGTCTTTCAACGATTTTCTGGAAAGCAAACATCATGACGTTGTCAAAAACCGCTTATCGATTGAGACGTTCCCAAGCAACACTACCCCGGACGACAATAGAATGGAAGTAGGGTCTACATAGATGACATCCACAACGATTTCAAGCCAAATAATGCGTAAGCCTCAAAATATGGTCCTTGACAAGCTCGGCCCTATTGGATATGTGCAAATAGGCGAGGCGCAAGGCGTGAGGGATGAGGCGTGAGGCGCAAGGCAACCAATAGCATGATCACTCAAACCGATAAAAAGATTATCAGCGTCATTCAAGGCGATCTCCCGCTCCATCCCTCTCCATTTGCCATATTGGCTGAAAAAATCGGGATGACCGAAGAGGCGCTCCTGGAGAGGATACGGCGTCTCAAGGAGGAGGGCATTATTCGGCGCTTCGGGGCAACCCTCCGTCATCAGGAGGCGGGCTTCAGTTCAAATGCCATGATCGCCTGGCTGGCCCCGGACGACAGAATAGACGACATAGGAAACATCTTCGCCCGGTTCCGGGAGGTGACCCACTGCTATCACAGGGCCCCCCGAAAGGACTGGCCCTACAATCTCTACACCATGGTCCATGGCGGGAATCGGGAAGAATGCCGCCGAATTGCGGAAACCCTGTCACGGGCTGCGGGGGTGAGCGACTATCTCCTCCTTTTCAGCGAGAAGGAGTTCAAGAAGACCAGCATGGCCTATTTTTCGGAGGAAATCGATGACGCAGAAGTCTGAAGCCCTTTTTGAGAGGGCCCGGAAAACCATTCCCGGAGGGGTCAACAGCCCTGTAAGGGCAGGAAAATCTGTTCAAATGAACCCTCTCTTTATTGCGGAGGCATCGGGGGCGATCATTCGGGATGTGGATGGAAGGGAATATATCGATTATGTAGGGTCATGGGGGCCCATGATCCTGGGTCACGCGCATCCCGCGGTAGTCGCCGCCATTCAGGAAAGACTCGGCCGGGGAACCAGTTATGGCGCTCCCACCGAATTGGAGGTGATCATGGCGGAGACCATTGTCGAGATGGTCCCCTCCATCGAGATGGTCCGAATGGTCAATTCCGGGACCGAGGCCGCCATGAGCGCCATCCGTCTTGCCAGGGGGGCCACGGGAAGAAAGATGATCGTCAAATTTGACGGCTGTTATCACGGACATGCCGACAGCCTCCTGGTGTGTGCAGGATCCGGTGTGGCTACTCTGGGGATTCCCGGCAGCCCAGGCATTCCGGACGACCTGGTCAGACACACCCTCTCGCTTCCCTTCAATGACATCCAGGCCTTAAACGGGGCATTTGACCGATACGGAGCTGACATCGCCTGCATCATCGCAGAGCCTATCCCCGGCAACATGGGCGTGGTCATTCCGGATCGTGCCTTTCTGAAGAGACTCAGAGAGATAACAGAGGCCTTCGGCGCCCTCCTCATATTTGACGAGGTCATCAGCGGCTTCAGGGTCGCCCCTGGCGGTGCACAGGAGGTATACGGAATACGCCCGGACCTCACGTGCCTGGGCAAAATCATCGGGGGCGGCCTTCCTGTGGGGGCATACGGGGGCAAACGGGAGATCATGCTTCAAATGGCCCCTGAGGGGGACATCTACCAGGCTGGGACCCTCTCGGGGAACCCGTTGGCCATGGCTGCCGGAATTGCCACCCTCACCATCCTCAAAAAGGGGGATCTCTATCCGCAGCTTGAAAAAATGGGGAACGCCCTTTTTTCAGGGCTTGAAACAGTGGCGCAACATGCGGGAATTCCGGTGACCATCAACCGAGTCGGGTCAATGGGCTCCCTGTTTTTTACAGATACATCCGTTTCGGATTTTATGACAGCGAGCGCGAGCGATGCAGCGCGGTTTAGACGGTATTACAGGGCCATGCGCCAGCAGGGAATCTACCTGGCGCCGTCACCCTTTGAAGCGGGATTTGTATCCGCGGCCCACACCGAAGAGATGATAGAGAAAACGCTGGATGCCGCGACACATGCCTTCAAGCAAATCTTGCACTAAACCGGCAAAAACCTGTTGACTTTGCCGGAAAACCTGTGATAGGAACGGCACGTATCGGTTGACCCGTGCTCGCGGTCCTTGGAGGTGACCCGAATGGACAAAGACCTGAAAAAGACCTTCAAAGACCTGGGGTTCGTCAGTACTGTCGGTATGACCATGGCCTTCTCCATAGCCTTGGGGGCGCTTTTCGGCTTCTATTTAGACAAGTGGCTGGGGACAAAGCCGTGGTTGTTTTTCGTGTTTTTAGGGTTCGGCATCGCCGCGGCATTCAGGAACCTGTATATCCTGTACAAAAAGGCAAAGGATCTATGAGGGACAGAAAAAGGCTGATCGGGCACATTCGAACAAATAACTGGATCATCCTCTTGATCGCAGGGGCCCTGAGTTCTGTCTTTATGAGCAGCCATTTCACCCTGGGTGTCATCATAGGCGGCCTGATGGTCATTGCCAATTTCAGCGTGCTGGACCACACCATTCGTTGTGCGTTTTCCGATCTGGCTGCTTTCCAGGGAAGAAAGATAGGTCTCATTGCAAAGTCTTACTTTAGGCTTGCCTTTATGGGAGTTATTATTTATATGGTTATCACCAAAGGGTGGGTAAACCCTTTAGGTTTAGCTATCGGGCTGTCGGTCGTCACATTCAGCATCATTGGATTTGGAATCCGTTCAGCCTGGAAAACATCATCGCGGGAGGCAATATAGAGCTATGACTCATCCAATTTTCTTTATTGATGCCATTCTGTCGGCCCTGGGAGTTCAGCACCCTGGTGCGTACACCCATGTCACCTATACCTGGTTGGTGATGCTTATCCTGATTGCGAGCGCCCTTTTCCTTGCGAAAAAGATCAAGCTCGTCCCCGAAGGAAGACAGAATTTTTTTGAGGTTGTTCTTGACGGCCTTGAAAAATTTATGGTGGAAATTACCGGACCTGAAGGAAAATTCTTTTTCCCCTTTGTCGCCACCCTCTTTCTCTTTATTTTCGTCTCCAACTTGATCGGCCTCGTTCCGGGTTGCTTTTCACCGACAGCCAACCTGAATACCACCCTTTCCATGGCGCTTTGCACCTTCGTACTTACCCATATCATCGGGATTAAATTCCACGGCGCCAAATATATCAAGCATTTCCTGGGTCCTGTATGGTGGCTGGCTCCTTTGATGTTTCCCATTGAATTAATTGGTCATTTTGCCAGGATCATGTCCCTGAGCGTCCGGCTCTTTGGGAACATTTTCGGCAAAGAGATGGTCCTTGCCATCCTGTTCGGGCTGGCAGGTCTTTATCTCGCTCCCCTGCCGATCCTCTTCCTCGGGCTGTTGGTCTGCTTTATCCAGGCGCTTGTCTTTATGCTTCTTTCCATTATGTATTTCGTTGGCGCCATGGAACATGCCCATTAGGGGAATTGAGAAATTTAGAAATTTAGGAATTTAGGAATTGAAGGATTGGGGAATTAGAGAATTCAGGGATTGGAGAATCAGAAATTAGAGAATTTCATTCAATTCGTAATCCCTAAATTCGCAATTTCTGAATTTTATTTCGTTTATTAATCTTCGGAAGAAGGCCACAAACATCATTTTTTTGGAAAGGAGGTCCACATGTCTAAGAAAACTTCAGTTGGCGTTTTGACAGCGGTGTTTCTCCTGGGAATGGCTTCATTGGCTTTTGCCGGCGATGAAGCCTCAGCCAAGGCCGCAGGGCTATGGGTCTATTTCGGAATTGCCATCGCCTGCGGTATCGGCATCGGAATGGCTGCGCTTGGTACCGGCCTCGGTATGGGTAATGCCATCAACGCCGCCCTGCAGGGAACTGCCAGGAATCCGGAAGCGGGTGGAAAAATCATGACCACCATGATTATCGGTCTGGCACTGATCGAGTCCCTCTGTATTTATGCCCTGGTTATCTGTTTTATTCTGGTCTTCAAGATCCCGGACCTGGGCGGCATGCACGAACTCATCGTAAAATCCTTTGGCGGTTAACTAACCATCTAAAAAAAAGAGGGCCTCCATGAGGCCCTCTTTTTAACGAAACTCATGTGCATTATTTCACAATACAGGCTCTTTCCAGCAACAAACGACCCCCACACCGGCCTAACCGAGCCGTACAGGCGTGATTCACACTCGACGCATTTATTATCCATCATCAGGTTAAAGGTTTTTGCCTCCAGATAACTGATGACAAAGGAATCCAAGATACCCAATCCCACCATTGAAAGACTCGCCATTTATTCAAGGCCTCTCGAGGCCTTGGTAAAGAGCGACATGCTGATCGTATCGTCAGAAAAGCTGGCCGACCTGTGTGGCGTCAATCCTGCCCAGGTCAGAAAGGATCTTGCCTATTTTGGTGAATTCGGCGTCCGGGGCGTTGGGTATGAGGCCCTGGAGCTGTTGAGGGAAATCAAACGGATACTGGGAACAGACAGAGAATGGTCGCTTTGTATCGTTGGCATGGGGAATCTTGGAATGAGCCTGGTCGAAAATGACAATTTCAGGAAAAGGGGCTATCTCTTTGTCGCGGCCTTTGATCTGGACCCCCAAAAAACCGGCACACGACTCCCCTGCGGCCTGACCATTCGACCGGCCCACAGCATTCCTGAAGATGTACGGGAGCTGAATGTAGAATTGGGCATCATTACCACCCATTCCCGTGAGGCACAGAGGGCCGCAGAACTTCTTCTGAAAGGGAATGTAAAAGGGATCCTTAACTTCTCAGCCGCACAGGTGAGAGTGCCGTCATGCTGCATCGTTGAAAATGTCGACCTGTCTGTCAAGCTCGAGAACCTTGTCTATCACCTGGAAACCATTTTCAAGGAAAGGATGACGAAGTGACTACTGTGAGCTACGGTCAAGGGGTTTCACCCGCTTGATGCCCTAACCGCTGCCAGGTTGCTTATTTTTTGAGGATTTCCTTCAAGAACTGTCCGGTATAGGAGTCCTCGATGGCTGCCACCTCCTCCGGGGTCCCCGTCCCCACAATCATGCCCCCTCTTTCGCCCCCCTCCGGGCCCAGATCGATAATATGATCGGCCGTTTTGATCACGTCCAGGTTGTGTTCGATCACCACCACCGTGTTCTTCATCTCCACCAGATAATTGAGCACCTCCAGCAGCTTCTGGATATCGGCGAAATGGAGACCTGTTGTGGGCTCGTCGAGGAGATATAATGTCCTTCCCGTATTGCGCTTGCTCAACTCCTTTGAGAGTTTGATTCGCTGGGCCTCCCCCCCGGAGAGGGTCGTGGCCTGCTGCCCCAACCGAATATACCCCAATCCCACGTCCACGAGGGTCTTGAGTTTGTTCCGAATGCTCGGGACATTTTCGAAAAAGGCTAAGGCCTGGTTGACGGTCATGTCCAGGACCTGGGCGATATGATATCCCTTGTAGGCGATCTCCAGGGTATCCCGGTTATACCGAAGCCCTTTGCATGCCTCGCAGGTGACGTAGACATCCGGAAGAAAATGCATTTCGATCTTGATGATCCCGTCGCCCCTGCATGCCTCGCATCTCCCCCCCTTGACGTTGAAGCTGAATCGACCAGGCTTGTATCCTCGGGCCCTCGACTCCGGGAGCATGGAAAAGAGATCCCGAATGTGGGTAAATGCCCCGGTGTACGTGGCAGGGTTTGAGCGGGGGGTCCTGCCGATGGGACTCTGGTCGATGTTGATGACCTTGTCGAGGTGTTCCATTCCCCGAATCGCCTTTACCGGGCCCACCCGCTCCTTGGACCGGTACAGCCGCTGGCTCAGGGCCGGATAGAGGACCCCGTTGATGAGGCTGCTCTTCCCCGAACCCGAAACACCGGTGATGCAGGTAAAGGTCCCGAGCGGGATGACAGCGACCACATCTTTCAGGTTGTTCTCCTTGGCCCCTTCGATGACGATCGACTTGCCGGTCCCCCTTCTCCTCTTTGCAGGGACGGGAATGGTCTTTCTGCCGGACAAGTACGCGCCCGTCAAAGAACTTTCATGAGACATTAGGGCCTCGGGGGGGCCGGCAAAGACCACCTCGCCCCCTTTCACACCCGCGCCGGGTCCCATGTCGATGACATAGTCCGCAGACAGGATCGTCTCTGCATCATGTTCCACCACCAGGACCGTGTTTCCCAGTTCCTTGAGCCGTCTCAGGTTGTCCAAAAGCCTCAGGTTGTCCCTCTGATGAAGACCGATGCTCGGCTCATCCAGTACATAGAGGACCCCCGCAAGCCTGGAGCTGATCTGGGTGGCCAGCCGGATCCGCTGGTCCTCCCCCCCTGACAGGGTCCCGGAGGACCGGTCAAGGGTCAGGTAATCGAGTCCCACGCTCAAGAGGAAACCAAGCCGGTCCTGAATCTCCTTGAGCACCCTTCGGGCGATCAGCTTCTGCTTAGGATTCAGCTCCAACTCCTCAAAAAAGCGGTTCGCCCCTTCGACAGGCAGCGCCGTCACCTCATGAATGGCCTTTTCTCCCACCCTGACCGCCAGGCTGACCGGCTTCAGCCGCGCGCCCTGGCAGACAGGACAGGGCCGAATGTTCATATAGGCCTCGATCTCGTACCTCACGGGATACGAATCTGTTTCATGATACCGCCTGTCCAGATTGGGAATAATCCCTTCAAAGGGACGCTTGTACGAATGCCTTCGATCATCCTTTTCAAAATAGAACTGGATCTCTGCTGATCCGGAACCATGGAGAAAAACGGACTGAATATCCTCGGGCAGGTCCCTGAAAGGGGTATGCATACGAATCCCGTAATGTTCGCACAGGGACTCCAGCATCTGCTGAAAATGGACGGAATGACGGTTGGCCCACGGCGCGATAGCCCCATCCCTCAGGGAGAGATCAGGATTCGGTACGATCAGTTCGGGGTCGAAATACCGCTTGGTCCCCAGGCCACTGCACGCCTCGCAGGCCCCCTGGGGATTGTTGAAGGAAAACATCTGGGGAGTCAGATCGGGGATGCTACGTCCGCATTTCGGACAGACGGCCCTCTGGTTGAAGAAAAGAGTGCCGACGCCCACAACGTCTACAGCGGCCCTTCCGTCAGAAAGGGAGAGGGTGAGCTCCAGGGAGTCGGTCAGGCGTCTCCGTATGTCCGCCTTGATGACGAGCCGGTCCACCACCACCTGAATATCATGCTTTTTGTTCTTTTCGAGGGTGATCTCCTCGTCTAACGGCCTGACATCCCCGTCTATCATGACCCGGGTAAACCCGTCCTTGCGCAGGCCCTGAAACAGCTTCTGATAGGCCCCCTTTCGTCCCTCGACCAGGGGCGCCAGGATCTGCACCTTGCTCCCCGTTTCAAGTTCCATGATATGATCGACGATCTCTTCGGTCGTCTGGGAGCGGATCTCCAGGCCGCACTCAGGACAGTAGGGCAGCCCTACCCGTGCAAACAGGACCCGAAGGTAATCGTATATCTCGGTGACCGTCCCGACGGTGGAACGGGGGTTTCGACTGGCGCCCCGCTGATCGATGGCAATGGCCGGGGAGAGTCCTTCGATGGAATCCACATCCGGCTTGTCCATCTGCTCCAGAAACTGCCTGGCGTAGGCCGAAAGCGACTCGACATACCGCCGCTGTCCCTCCGCATAGATGGTGTCAAAGGCGAGAGAGGATTTTCCCGAACCGGACAGGCCGGTAATCACGACAAACCGGTTCCTCGGGATATCCAGGGAGATATCCTTGAGGTTATGCTGCCTGGCCCCCCTGATTTTGATGGTATCGGTCATTGGGTGCTGGTTATTGGTTTTTCCGTAAACCGTTCCTTGGCGCTTCTGATGATTTCACCTATGAGTCGGTCCGCTACACCGCGATTCCGCGCCCAGGGTTCTACCGCAATGGCCAGCAGTTCGCACGTCCATAATATGGATCGACTTTTTTTCAAGTCGTTCTTCAATCGACACTCACAAATCCTGTTGTACCCGGGCGAAACCCGGTTTTCAGCCCATGCCTGTACCGGTAAGCCCCTTCCAGAAGCTCCCGTGGACCCTGACCGTCGTCGCTACGATTCTCTCAACGGCCTCCGATTCCGAACGGGTCAGAAGAGGTTCGGGAACGGGGTCTGAAACACCGGCCATTTCCCTGATTACCGCCTTCACCGAGCTGCCAAGTCCCTTCAAATCATAGCCCCCTTCAAGGGTCATGACCACCCTGCCCCTGCAGCAGGCGTCGGCGATATCCATGACCGTTCGCGTCAACCTTCCAAATCCCTGGGATGTCACCCGCATCCCGCCCAGCGGATCATCTTCATGGATGTCAAACCCCGCCGACACCAGGATCAGTTCAGGGTCAAACTCCAGGGCGACAGGTTTCAATATCCGGTCGAATACCGCCGCGTATTCCGCGTCGCTTTTTCCGGAGGAAAGGGGCACATTCACCGTAAAGCCATTTCCCCGTCCCCTGCCGATCTGTTCAGACGCGCCGCTGCCAGGATAATAGGGATACTGGTGGGTTGAAAAGTAAAGGACGGACAGGTCATCTTCTGTTGGCCTTTATGCCTGTTCCCTCGACCTTCATCCTTCGCCTATGCGATGAGCCGGTGCAGTTGCTGAACCAGGTCATCGTATTCGTCGCCCTTGAAACAGAACCTCAGTTCGCGGAATGGTTCCCGCAGCCTTTTGACCTGGTCCAGCGCAGTGGCATGGTTGACAATCACATCGTGCATCAGATGGGCCAGGGTCTCGAAATCGGCAGCCTCCATGCCGAAGCGCGTCATCTCGGAGACCCCCAATCGCAAGGCCCCGGAGGCGGTGAACCCTTCCTCGTCCGTATTGGCCTGGTAATTACAGATAATGTTGCTGGCCTCCAGCCGGGCTGCAATCTCCGGCCCCCGGGTGTAGCCCACATCCACCACCACCTGGTGCGTTTCCGTGAAGTCGATATCCGGGTCCCCGGCCACGTCGAGACCTGTTTCCTTTAGGGCCCGGGCAAAGGCCTTGGCATTGGCGATGACCCTGGCCTGATAGGCATCTTTAAAATGGTTCATCTCATAGGCGGCCATGAGGAGTCCCAGCAGGGTGCCCAGATGATGATTGGACACAGACCCGGGGAAGGCCCGCCGCAGAAGGGATTCCCAGAGAGGGTAACGCTCGTCTGTCTCCTCGAAAGCGCATCCCACGACCCCCCGCTGGGTCCCGAAATAGGTCTTATGCGTGGAGCCGGTAACCAGGTCCGCGCCCTCGGCAAAGGGTTCCTGAAAGTGGGGACCGATGAGACCCAGAACGTGGGCCATGTCGTACATCACGATGGCGGAGATCCCCTGATCGTCGAGGAATTGCCGAATCTCCGCCACCGGTTCCTTGTGGAGCACCATGCTCTTGCCGAAGATAATGAGTTCGGGCCGGTAGCGATCGATCAGCTTGAGGGTCGCCGGGACATCCATTCGAAAGGGGTTGTCCGGGAGGACCGGAAAGTTGACCACGGCCGGTCTCTCTGTCTGAGGGTCCCTGGCCACATAGTCCTTCAAGGCCCCCATGGGCTGGCCGCTCAGGTGGCCTCCCTTACCGATATGGTTGTTCATGACCTGCCGGATTCGCCTCGGTTCCTGCTTGCGGTCGGCCCGATTGAGGTAATCCACCATGGCGCTGAACACAGCCGTATTGGCCATCTGACCGCTGATGAGACGGGTTTCAACCTCCCTGCACCCCAGGAATGCCTTCAGCTCCTCTTCCACCATCTCTTCCACCTGTCCGATGAACCGGGTTCCCTGGTAATAGAAGATGTCGGCCTGGTAAAAGGCCGGGGATTTTCGGTGCTCGGCATAGCGGAAGGCCGGGTCCATGACCGAGAGGAGCCGGACCATGGGGGAAAGGGTCATTTCAGAGGGGATCAGGTTGATGCACGCCTCCTGCCGCCATTGTGTGTTGCCGATTGCGTCTTCCATGAGTCGTCTCGCCATGGACGGCCTCTCGTCGACTGGGAGTTCGTGCTCGACCAGGGGATGATCGAACAGGATGGAGCGGGCATAGGGGGGGGCATCGGACCTCATGTGAAACTTGACGGCAAGCGCATCCACCCGCTTGCCTCGAATCTCCACCGCAAGCCGTTCGGCATCCGGAATGTCGGAGCCGATATAGGCCAGGGCAATCGAACGGAGTTCATGCTGATCGATAAACCGGGATTCGAGGCCTTCCCCTTCAACGCGCCACAGGGGGACCGCGGTCCCGCTGGTCACATATCCCACTTCCTTCGTGTCCTTGAAGAGCGTGGCCCCTTCCCGTGCAATCCCCCGGCCCGTGACGGCCACATGCCGAATCATGCGCGGCAGATCCTGAATGTGCGAGAAATCCCCGGCGATGATCTCCCTGAGCGCTGTCTGCTGCCGGGTAAGGGCCTCCTTTCCGATGAAGTCCCCTTTCAGAGGAGAAAAGCTCACCGCGAATCGGGACAGGGGGCAGGCCATGATCGGGATCTCCTTCCCGTCCCGGTCCTGACCCAGTTCATGGCCGTAAAGGGGGAGTCCCGCCTCCAGACGGAGGGTGTCCCGGGCCCCCAGACCGATGGGCGTGGCGCCCTTGGAGAGGATCAGGTCCCAGAGCATGAGGCCGTCATTGCGGTCGGCAAAGAGTTCAAAGCAGATCGGTTCGCCCGTGTATCCGGTGCGGGAGACCTTCACCGTGGCCCCGGAGATCGTCGCGATACTCACGGCGTTGCGGGCCGGCTCGGGGAGACGGCCCGATGTGACGATCTCCTCCATCAGGGCACGGGACCCTGGTCCCTGAAGGGCCAGCATGACCATCTCTTCACTCCGATCGATCAATTCCACATCGTTGAATGTCTTTGCCAGGGGCGCCAGATGGTTCCAGTCCTTTTCCCGGTTGGCCGCATTGACCACCAGGAGATATTCCTCTTCCACAAACCGATAGAGATAGGCATCGTCCACGGCCCCGCCGGTTGAGGTGGGGATGAGGGTGTACTGGGCCCCTGCGGTTCGAATGTCGAGGGCCTCCGCATGATTGGTCAAAACATGCTGAAGGAATTTGAGTGCGCCCTCACCCCGGACGATGAACCGGCCCATGTGGGATACGTCAAAGAGCCCTGCCCCCTTTCGAGTAGCGAGATGTTCGCCGATGATGCCGGTCGGATACAGTACCGGCATGTCCCAGCCCCCGAATTCCACCATTTTGGCCCCTGCGGCCACGTGTCGATCATGGAAGAGCGTTTTTTTCATTTCAGTCATGGGTTGTCTCCTTTTCTCTAATGCGCCTTGGTAAGGGTCGCAGGCTAAGCCATAGAAAGGCTGAGCATGCTATATCAGCCCTGACAAAATTCGTCAACAGGAGAAAAGGGCGACCTTGGGAATTGCATTTTATGGGCATGATATGATAAACAGCCAACATGCGAAGCGACTGAAATGCGCAACGTCAAAAACCTGCAACCAGTGAGGAGCAACGCGAACCGTTGAACCCTAAACCCCTGAACCTGAAGTTCCACATAAAAGGGGCCAGGGTCGCTCACAAACCCAATGAACCTGTTTGTATGAGGAGAAAGGACCATGAAAGAAATCAGCGAATTGACCTTGCCGAACGACCTCCGGTATGCTCCGGACCATGAATGGGCCAGGATCGAGGGCGACCGGGTCCGCGTGGGCCTGGATGACTATGCCCAGGACCAACTGGGCGATATCGTCTTTGTGGAACTCCCGAAGGTGGGCGCCACGTTTCAAAAGGGGAATGAGTTCTCGACCGTGGAATCGGTCAAGGCCGTGGTGGAGTGCTATCTTCCGGTTTCCGGAAAGATCACCGCTGTGAACACGGCCCTGGAGGACGCCCCCGAGCTGGTCAACAAGAGCCCTTACGGCGACGGCTGGTTTGTGGAGGTGAGCCCGGACGACCTATCCGAATGGGACACCCTGATGACGGCCGAGGCATGCCTCGAAAAACTGAAAGGAGCGGCGTAAATGCGCTATCTCCCCCATACCGAAGAGGACATTCAGTCCATGCTCCGGGCGATCGGGGTGGATCATCTGGATGATCTCTTTTCGACCATCCCGAAGGATTGTCGCCTGAAAGGCGCCTTGAATCTTCCGGAGCCCCTGAGCGAGTGGGAACTGAACGACCATATGGACGCACTTGCCGGACGCATGGCGGCAGGGCCGGGGTATCAGGCATTTGTCGGGGCCGGGAGGTATGAGCATTTTATTCCGGCGTCCGTATCCTCCCTCCTGGGCCGGTCCGAATTCGTCACCTCCTACACCCCCTATCAGCCCGAGATGAGCCAGGGGACCCTTCAGGCCATCTACGAGTACCAGACCCTGGCGGCCCGGCTCCTGGGCATGGAGGTGGCGACCGCATCCCACTACGACGGCGCCACGGCCCTGGCCGAGTCGCTCCTCATGGCCATTCGAGTCACCGGCCGAACACGGGTTGCGGTCTCCCGCCTGGTGCACCCCCTCTATCGGCAGACCATTCAGACCTATTTCGAGCCGACCGGTTATGAGGTGGTGGAGCTTCCCTATCTCCCGGACGGGACCACCGACCTCTCCGAACTCGATCGGCTGGACGACCTGGCCGGGGCGGCCATTCAGTCCCCCAATTTCTTCGGCTGCATCGAGGACCTTTCAAAGGCCGGGGAAAAGATCCATGAAACCGGGGCGCTCTTTATCCCCTGTTTTTCAGAGGCCCTGGCCTACGGGCTCCTGAAAAATCCGGGGAGCCAGGGCGCCGACATTGCCTGCGGAGAAGGTCAGAGTCTGGGCATTCCCGTCTCTTACGGGGGTCCCGGTCTGGGGATGATCGCCACCGGCAAGGCCCACATGCGCAAGCTGCCGGGCCGTCTCGTGGGTCAGACCGCCGACCTGGAGGGGAGGCGGGGGTTTGTCCTGACGCTTGCCACGCGGGAGCAGCACATTCGGCGGGAAAAGGCCACCTCCAATATCTGCACCAACAATAGTCTCTGCGCCCTTGCCGCTGCCATGTATATGGCCTCTCTCGGGAAAACCGGCATTCGGGAACTGGCAGGCCTCAACCACGACAAGGCGGAATATCTCAAAGCCCGCCTGAAAGGGGCCGGGTTCATCATCCCCTTTGACCGGCCCACCTTCAATGAGTTTGTGGTTGAATTCCCAAAGGGATTTGAGGCGATCTGCAAACGGCTGTTAGAGAAAAAAATAATTCCCGGTCTGGGGCTCAAAGGTTTTTATCCGGAATTACCCAACCACTATCTGTTGTGTGCCACAGAAACGAAATCGAGAGAGGCAATTGATGTCTTTATCCGTACCTTAACAATGACGTTGAGTTAAAACTATCAGATTTTCATTTGTTGTCACACAGAGCCACAAAGCCCACAAAGAAAATGGCTGCTCAAAGCATGCGGTCCTAAAATCTTAGTGTCTTGGTGTCTTTGTGTGAGCATTTTTTTCCGGGTTGCCCGGTGTAGGGAGGTTGCGTCATGACTGATTTTTTGGGCGCCACAGGACTGATTCTGAATGAACCGCTGTTGTGGGAAAAGGGAAAAACAGGGCGGAGCGGCTTTTCCATGCCTCGACGGGATGTGGAGGCGTCTCCGCTCGCCTCAGCGTTTTTAGGCGATGGTCCTGATTTTCCCGACCTGAGCGAGGTGGACGTGGTGCGCCACTACACGCGCCTTTCTCAATGGAATTTCGGAGTGGATACCGGCATGTACCCGCTGGGGTCGTGCACCATGAAGTACAACCCCAAGACCAACGAACGGCAGGCGGCCCTTTCGGGGTTTGCGGGGGCCCATCCGCTGGTCCCCGACGCCCTGTCCCAGGGCGCCCTTCAGATGATGGCCGAACTGGAGGCGTATCTCATGGAGATTACCGGCATGGATGCGGCCACGCTCCAGCCGGCCGCGGGGGCCCATGGAGAACTGACCGGGATGCTCCTCATCCACGCCTGGCATCAGAAAACAGGGGTGCAGCGCACCCGGATCATTGTCCCGGACACGGCCCACGGCACCAACCCGGCCAGTGCGGCCCTGTGCGGATACCGTCCGGTGCCGGTGGCCTCCAATGAACAGGGGATCCTGTCCGCAAAGGCGGTGTCGGAGGTTATGGACGATGACACGGCCGGCATCATGATCACCAACCCCAACACCCTGGGACTCTTCGAGGAAAATATCCTCGAGATCGCCGGGATCGTTCATTCGAGAGGGGGACTGGTCTATTGCGACGGGGCCAACATGAACGCGGTCATGGGAATGGTGCAACTGGGAAAGATCGGGGTGGACGTGATGCACCTGAACCTCCACAAAACCTTTTCCACCCCCCATGGCGGCGGGGGCCCGGGTTCCGGGCCGGTGTGCGTCAAGAAACATCTGGAGCCGTTTCTCCCGGTCCCCAGGGTCGTCAAAAGGGAGGGGACCTATGCCCTGGATGACGACCGGCCGGAGTCCATCGGAAGGCTTCAGGCCTTTTACGGGAACGTGGGCGTCATGCTCAAGGCCTACAGCTACATCCGGACCATGGGACCGGAAGGTCTCAAACAGGCGAGCCAACTGGCCGTGCTCAACGCCAACTACGTCAAGGAGAAGCTGAAAGACACCCTTCATCTCCCCTATGACCGGCCCTGCATGCACGAGTGCGTTTTTTCCGATAAACATCAGGCCGTTCACCATATCTCGACGCTGGACATGGCCAAGCGGCTCATGGACTACGGGTATCACCCGCCCACCGTCTATTTCCCGCTGGTGGTGCCCGGGGCCATCATGATGGAGCCCACCGAGACCGAGTCCAAAGAAGATATCGACACCTACATCGAGGCATTCAAGGCCATTGTTCAGGAGGCCGCCGAGAGCCCGGACCTCCTGCACGACGCCCCGCGCAAGTGCAAGGTCCGCAGGCTTGACGAGACCACTGCGGCGCGAAAGCCCTGTCTGGCAGGATAGGCGCTGTCCAGGCCCTCCTGAAACACCCGTTTCTGTTCCGAGGTATTACCCGTATGACCAGCTAATCAAACGCAACCGACGATAACGGAACAAGGCCATTTTAGGACCTACCGGACCGGCTTCTGCCATTCCTTGGCGAAAATCTCCGCGACTCGATTCACTTGGCTTGGGTCGATCTTCAGGGCAGTGGCGACCTCTAAATAGAGCTGCTTCCTGTCGCTGTTCTCGGCGCTGACAAGGCTGTTGAGGTCTCGCTTCTCTTTAAGCCCCAGCCCCGCTGCATTGCCCAGGGAAACATAGCCGTCATTTCCCTCCTTGAGCATCCCCTTCACATAAAAGGGCCGCATCTGGGCATATCTGGCCTTCATTCGCTCCTTGAGGCCACGGATGGTGGGATTGGATACGGTCAGCTCGTCTGCCCAGGCCCGAGGGCACACCAAGGCTGTCAGACTGTCAGCTAAATCGAGGCCCCTTCCTTTTCTGAAAAGGCTCTCCTTGCCGTCCGGCGTCTTACCTCTGATCTCATCCACGATTTCTCCGGCAACCGATTCCACCTTCTCCGCCGGAAAGTATATGTTGATGGTCACGCAGGCAACGATCAACGATAAAAAGATCGACGCACTCATCCATAAGGCCTTTCGATAGGTGTTCATCATTCTCCTCCTTGATACGTGGATACGCCGTAGAAGTGACTCATGCGGGCCAGGCCCGCAACCCAATGGGTGGTCGGTCTCAGGTTTCTGGTTTCGGTATAAAGCGTTTCGGTTTCTTCGATACCCTCTGTAAAATTCATCTATTTTCTACTGGATAACCGTCTCCCCCTTGGATGTCTTGATCCGTTTGATCCGCTTGATCATATCCTTGAAGCTGACCTGATTATTCGGGTTCTGATTTACCACGTTCACCCCCGATAATAAACCCCTTTTTACGAGATATTCTGTATCGCCTTCTCGAATGGTGCCATTGATCCTGAAGACATCATTTTCAAGCGTTGCATGCACGCCGATCTTTTCATAAGGGAACTCTTTGAAAACAGACGCAAACATCCCTGCAACGCCCATGAACGGGCTCTGTCCGCCACCGATCTGGGCGATATTGTCCACGGCCTTCACGCTGATTCGTTGCGGCACCCCCTCCTTTCGAACTGTTTCAACCAGCAGGTCACATTTCTGGACCTGACCCTGAGCGATCTCCAGGTCTTTGGCATACCCGTTCACCACGCCTTCGATCTTTCCAAACGAGGTACCTTCCGTAAGTTCAGATAGATGCAGATCCTTCCACCGCGCATTCAGGTTGAAGACCGGCGCGCCTGTAAAGAGCCCCGAAATGCCGGGATCGGAAAGGATGACCTCACCGCCAAACATCCTTGCGGTCAGCGAGCCGCTGCTGGTAAGCCTCCCCCCTTCAACGCGTACGGGATTCAGGATCCCGGCGAGGGTCCCCTGGATCGGCCGTGGCCAGAAGTGGATCAGGAGGGGGGCCACGTCCACACGGTTCATGGTGAGATCCGTGTGGACCGATGGCATGGAGCCGGGCCTTCCCCTGATGGCAACCCGCCCTACCCGGACAGTCCCGCCTGGAATTTTCACCACGGTCGGCGATGCTACGGCCAGGGTGTTCGGCTGCGCCTTCAAGGGAAAAGAAAGGACCGTCTGCTCAGGAATGAAAGGAAGGCTCAGAGAACCTATGGAAAGTTTCCCGTCCAGCGCCGTTACGGGGCCATCCGTGTCGTGGCTTCGGACCCAGAGCGGAAGATCAAGATCGATCCCTTTCAGGGAGATCCCACCGGCTTCAGACGCGATAGCGCCGTCGTTCCATTGGACAGAGCCCTTTGCCGTCCAGGCGGAAGAAGTCCCTGTCAGGTTTACGGTTGCGGAGATGGTCCCTTCTGCTTGAAGGGTCCGGAGGACCGGCTTTTCCGCCTGAAACGGTTCTACGGCAAAGAGGCCGAACAGGGGGGTGAAGGGAGTACCGGGGATATGCGCCGTCAGGTCCAGGTGCCAGGCAGGCCCTTTTTCAAAAACGCGGCCGTTCAACTGACAGGTCAGCATATCCTTCAATTCAATTGCAAGATGCGACACCTGAAACTCCCTCCCCTCCCGATGGTACCTTGCCGCACAGCGGGAAGAAAGGGGATGCTTTTCCATGTTTACATAGAATCTGTCGTACAGGGCCTCGCCCCCATTCGCATCCAGGGCGATGTCGGCGGTGATCACCTGATGCGAAGGGTCTGTCTGTCCCTTGACAGTTGCCTTCAGGGAGAGGTTTTCTCCAACAAAATGTTCATTCGAATCTTGAAAGGTCATCTCCTGAAGGGCCAGTTCAGACGTAACCGCCACCCCCTTCCCTTCATCAACCCGGACTCGAACCTGAACGGCATCCTGCCCCGCCAGCCTCCAGCCCGAAGGCAAGACGTCAAGGGAGATGGCCAGCGCGGCCAGCCCGGTTTCTTTTCCCTGAATCTCGACAGTCCTGAGTTTTCCATCCGCGGCCTCCATGGACGCCCTGATGTTTTTCAACAGAGACGAATTGAGCCGGATCTCCGGCAGGGACACGGCCCGGGTTGCTGTGTTTACCCAGCCCTTTAGTGCCTCCAGATGAATATCGGCCACGCCAATCGTCTTGTTTTGGAATCGTGCGGTTATACGCGGAATGCGAGCGGAGAGGTTCTTCAGATCAAAAAGAGGGTATGTCCCTGAAAAGGAGATCGCCCCCTCAGAAGGTCCTGCATCGATCCCGTTTGCATGGAAAACGACCCGTTGCGCCTTCAGGTCTGCTGATATCGCCATGTCGGGGACTTGCCCACGGGCCTCGATGCTCCCCGTGAGCGCTCCGATCGCATGGACATCTCCATTCCTATAGGAGCCCTGATTTTCCTTTAACCGGGCCTCGATATCGGCATCCCATGTCCATCCGGTCTCCTCCTCGACGCCCCCTATCCTTCCGGTGAGATGAATCGGCCCTTCCAGTTTTACAGGATCCGCCCCTTTTCTTAATCCAGCGGGAAGCAACGGGAGCAGATCCTGAGGCGTCACGCGGCAGTCCACCACCTTCAGGTCTATGGCTTTTCGGGTTCCGACAGCCGCGTTCAGTTCGCCTGAAAGTTGAAGAATCGTGCCCATGGCGAGGTTCAGCGGGCTCGCCCTCAGGTGATAGCCGTTCAGGGTGAAGGCGCCATCCGCCGCGACACACAGGTCCAACCGGACCGGTTCCTTCCATCCGCCCTCTTTGATGTCCGCGTCCTGAAAGCTGAGGTTCATATCAGCAAAAGCCACCTCCCCTTTGCCTGGCCGGTATATCAGTCGCGCGCCTCCGTGTAGATTTGTGAGGACTGCAACAGGGGTTTCGAACAGGGCATCCTCAATGGCGATAGAGCATTCGATTTGCGCAGTCAGAAGAGAGATATCCCCGTCTGTTTTCATTCGAATCAGAGGCGCCACGAGATGCATCTCTTTTGAAGGCCATTCAAATTGAGCCCCGCATGAAATCTCGACCCTGTGGTCGGAAGTGAGTTGACCCCGAAGACCCTGGACGGAAAGCGTCTGGTCATTCATTTGGACAATCGCAGCGCCGTCTGTGAGGGTGGCGCCTTCGATCTTGAGGTCTCTGAAGATGAGAAACGCGAATGCCCTCTTTATGATGGAGCTGAAAAAAGACGACGTCCCGGGCCGTTGCGCCGTGTCGAAGGCAAGAATATCTAAACGAATGCGGCATGAAAATCCTTCGACTTTCAGGCCGTTGACAATAAGATGTTTGCGTCCAAAAGGGCCTTCCAGGGAAAATTCTGAGTAAACATCGCCAACGTCCAGGTGAAGAGCGTCTCTATTCGGTCCCGCTTTTACAGTAATTCCCTTTGCCGCGATATGGAAGGGACGGATGGCGAAGGAAAGGCTTCGAATGGCGACCGATGCCCCGATCGCCCGTGAGAGAGAGGCCTCCACCAGGCCCTTTGCCGCGAGCGGGTGGCCATAGTAATAGAAACCAGCACCCGCAAGCACGGCAAGGGAGAGGAGGAAAACAAGAGAGGAAATGAGAATAATTTTTTTGCCGGTCTTCATGTCGAGAATTTTGACGCTATGTCCGACTCATGAGAATCGCTGGATCCTTCCTTTGACCACTTGACTCGAAGAGGTCTTTTGGTTACCCTACCACGTATGGAAGATGCGATCAATAGCCTCGAAGAGGCACTCAAACGTTCCGGGAGGGTCGCTGTCCTGACAGGGGCAGGTGTTTCCGCTGAAAGCGGGGTCCCTACCTTTCGAGGGGACGATGGTCTGTGGAGAAATTACCAGGCCACGGAACTTGCCACGCCCCAGGCCTTTGCGAGAGATCCTGAACTGGTGTGGGAATTCTACAACTGGCGGAGGGGGTTGATCGGCCGAAAGGCCTGCAACCCGGCCCACCATGCCCTGGCTGACATGGAACGTCTCATCCCCGATTTTACCCTGATCACCCAGAACGTCGATGGGCTCCATCTCCTGGCGGGGAGCCGACATCTTTTGGAAATTCATGGAAATATATGGCGGGTGCGGTGCACGCGATGCGGCCGAAGGACCCTCGATCGTTCCCTCGATATGGGACCCCTCCCCAAATGCGCTGCCTGCGGGGGCCTGCTGCGGCCCGACGTGGTCTGGTTCGGAGAGTCTCTTGACCCGGAAATCCTTCACCAGGCCGTCGAGGCCGCCAAAACGTGCCAGATCATGCTGGTGGTCGGCACCTCCAGCGTGGTTCAGCCAGCCGCCTCACTTGCCAATACGGCAAAGTCAGGGAGGGCGCTCCTGGCGGAAATTAACCTTGAGAGGACACCCAACTCCGATCTGATGGATATCGTCCTCATCGGAAAGGCCGGGGAGATCCTTACCGAACTCGTGAAGGGATGGGCGTGAAACCGTCAGGGGTGGTGACCCTCCTCACCGATTTCGGGCTGGAAGAGCCGTATGTGTGCATGATGAAGGGCGTTATCCTCTCCGTCAACCCGGCTGCGCGCATCATTGACATCAGCCATCACGTCACGCCGGGGGCCATCAGCCAGGCGGCGCAGATGCTGCAGGAAACCTATCCCTATTTCCCCTTCGGAACGGTCCATGTGGCGGTGGTGGATCCGGGGGTCGGCACTGACAGACGGCCGATCGTTTTAATCGCACGATCTCATCTTTTTGTCGGCCCGGACAATGGCATTTTCTCACCGATCCTGGAGGCCTGTCCGGAGGCTGAGGTCATCCATCTTTCAAAGGCCCGATACTTCCTCCAGCATATCAGCGACACGTTTCATGGACGCGATATCTTTGCCCCGGTCGCAGGGCATCTCTCGCAAGGGGCCGATCCCTTTGACATGGGACCAATCATCTACGATCCTATCCACCTGAAATTCCCCGCGTCTTATACGAAAGAAGGGTCTCTTTACGGGCAGATCGTGCAGGTGGATCATTTCGGAAACCTTATCACAAACATTCGGCGTGGGGACATCGAGGGGGTCGTAGGGACCGGCGTTCCGCTCGTGCGTCTGGGGAATTTCAGGATTGAAGGGATACGACGGATGTATGCCCAAACCGGACCAGGGGAAATCCTGGCCCTTTTCGGAAGTTCCGATTATCTTGAGATCGCTGTTAACAGGGGACGGGCCGTTGATCGCACAGGAATCGCCCCGACGGAGATTATCGGGAGCGAGGTCGAGGTAAGGCGCATGGAAGCGGATGGATATCATTCCTGAACGGCGTTCAGCGACTTCAGATATTCTTCCCACTCCATCGGAAGGAGGTATTTTTTCCTGGTGTTGCATTCCTTGCAGGCAGGGACGAGGTTTCCCTTGCTGCTCCGTCCCCCCCTGGCCAGGGGGACGACATGATCCATGGTCAGGTTTTCGCGACCTACCCGGCGCCCGCAGTAATAGCAAACGCCCTTCTCGGTCCGGCTGTTCCACCAGTTCGTTTTTCTCAGACGCCGGGCCTTTTCCTTCTCGCGCCGAATATCCTCTTCGCTAACGTCAGTAAAATCAAAGCGCATTCGTTGAGTTTGCTACATGTGTTGGGTTTATTGGGTTCCCCTTGGCGGACGCCTCAGGATCCGATCCCTCCATCTGTCTCACCATCTCCGATCTCACCGCTTCCATGAGACGAGGAATATCCTTTTTGCCGAGGCCTGAAAGCGAAATAGGCCTTCCGATAGAGAGCCCAAAGGCCCCCTTTCGTATGCGAAGGCTCCCCTTGGGAGCGATTCGAAAACTGTCCCTGATGCCGATGGGGACGATGTCGCACCCTGATTTGACGGCCAGGTTGAACCCCCCCTTTTTAAACGCCTGAAGCCTTCCATTCGGACTCCGAGTCCCCTCCGGAAAGATAAGCACCGAGGCCCCGTTTTTAATCCTGTCGGCAGCCTGTTTCATGCTCTCAACTGCCTTTCTCGGATCATTTCTTTCAATTCCGATATACCTGGCCTTTTTCATGGCAGGCCCCAGAAACGGGATCTTCATCAGTTCCTGCTTCACGATAAATTTGAAATCGACCGGCAGAGATGCGAGCAGGGCGAAGATATCGAAAAAACTCTGGTGATTGGTCATATAGATGCGCGGCGCCTTCGAATCCACATTTTCGAGCCCCTTCACCTTGACCTTAATTCCACACACGCGGAGAATGACCCTCGCCCACGGCACGGCGCAGGCGAAATGGACCCTCCTGCCGTTTTTGTCGCCCGGTGATATCGCCAGACCCCACAGGCACATAAGGATTGACCACACGGCGATAAATGCATTCAGACTCACATACCTGATCATAACCAACTGCTCCTGAAACAGTCCGTTGTCGATTCCCTCAGAAAGTGTGGAGAGCTATGGGGAGTTCGATCTTCAACACAACCTCTTCCCCTTCGCGGAAGACATCAATCTTGCCGCCGTGCCGATGGATGATGATTTTGGTGAGGGGGAGTTCGTGCACAACGGATTCCTCCTTTCCAGTAAAACGGGGAAAGAAGAACTGCTCCACATCGTCTTCAGCCAGGCGTTCAGCCCGATAATGGATGGTGATCAGGAGATTGTCCTGTTCCCTCCGTGTCGAGACAAACAGCGTATCGCCCTCTTGCATGGACAGGACCGAGTGCCTCAAAATATTGTGAAAGGCCTTTTCGATCATGCCGGCATCTCCCTGGATTTTTGCCGGAGAAGGCGACACCGACTCCTTTAGATGGAGCCCCCGTTCAATGAGTTCGTCCTGAATGGTCTGAATCGAAGAGCGAAGGAGTTCATTCATGTCCACTTCCGACATGGAGAGGGAAAACGGCTCGATGGAAGACAGAATCACCTTGAGGATATATTCCAACCTGGCCACCTCTTCCACGATGATATCTGCAAATTCCCGGTGCTTGTCCTTTTCGGGCAGGGAGTCCCGAAGCCGACGGGCAAAACCGCCGGCGGTTACCAGGGGATTCCTCATTTCATGAGCAAACCGTGCCGATATCTCGCCCAAGACCTTGATCTCCTCGGCTCGAAGGGCCACTTCCTGAAGCCGTTTGAGCATCGTGATATCCATCATGATGCCGTCCAGCCACTTCAGTGTCCCGCCCTCATCCTTTGCCGGAATAGCATGATCGATAAATACGCAATTGCGCCCCTCCTTGTCTTTCACGTTCCGTTCGACTCGAAATCCCTTTCCATCCTTCCTCAACTCCTGCCAGATCCTCTCTCCCTCCGCCTGCGTACATCCCCAGATGTTTTTCTCCCAGAAGCCCTTTTCACGGACGATCTCTTCGGTGGTGTAGCCCAGTTTATCCGTAAAATAGGGGTTGACGAACTCGGTAGTCCCATCCCAGAGTATTCGGTAGACACACAGGGGAAGATTATCGACCAATGTACGATATTTTTCTTCCGAGAAGACCAGATCTGCGGTCCTTTCCTGTACCTTTTTTTCCAGGGTCCTCGCGTATTCCTGAATCTGCTGCCGCCTCTCCTTCAGGGAATCGAGCATGGAATTGAGCGATTGGGCCAACCGCCCGATTTCATCTTTTGGCCTCAGACTCAGACGGGCCTCGCGTTCTCCTTCGGCAATCTCCATGGCCCGGTGGACAATCTCCTCTATGGGCCGAGTAAACAGCACGGCAACGACCCAGATCAATGCAAAAGAGACAAGGATACCGGCCGTTCCCACAATAATCATCAGGTTACGGGTCCTGGCCAGCCGCCGAATGATGTCCGTACGGTCCGGCTGTACTTCAACAACCGCAACCGTATCTCCAAAGTAATCCTTGATGGGGCCGACCAGGATGGAACTGCCGGGATGGCTGGCAGGGGCGATCAGGACAACAGGGCCGTTATCGAGCGGCGCGGAGAGATGTTCGATGGGGCAGGATGGATCAATCTCTTCCATGGTGGTGGCGACAGGGACGTATTTATGTTCACTCCTTTTTTCAAATACCGTGATGTCGGGGCCCCAGCTCTTTTTGAGATCTTCCAAAAAAGGCTTTCCAAAAGGGTATCCGATTTCAAAGCTCCCTACCAGCACGTCTTTGTGGTATACGGGGACAATCCCTCGCATGCTCAGACCGGTCATCCCCCACTCAAACGTGGCGATCCCCCTGCCGCTCTTCATGACGTCCATAATAGCGTTTCTGTAAGCTATCATTTCGCCTGACGCGCTCGGCTCATGGACGCGCAGAAAGGACTTCCCTGGAGGGATATGAAAATGGAACTGGAGGATCCCAAAATTCGTTTTCAACTGCTCATACAAGGGCAACACATAGGCTAGGAGGGCTTCAGGATCCAGGAGTGACAGCAATTCCTGGACCCCGGGGTCCGCTGCGACAATCGTCGCCATCGAAAGCGACTGTTCTTCCTTGTGCCCGATTCTTGTCAAGAACAATCGGTAGAAATTACGGATCTCTTTTTGCTCTTCCTGCCGGATCAGTTCCTGCTGCGAGTTCAATCCGATATAGGCCAGCAACATCGTCCCTATAAAGGAAAAAGCAAGGAATGGGATCAGGAGTTTCCATTTCAGACTGATCCCCTGGATTCTGAATATAAAGTCGGACAGTCGACTGGCATGGCGGTTCATAACAAGAAAACCTCACCCCTTACCGGTTCGCTTTTCCCTTCTTACGGGCGACGAGGGGCATGATCATCATGTCCTTGAGTATCCGCTCCTGTCGTTTCAGGGTATAGGGGCCTGGATCGGTCGGTGACCATCGATGCGGGCTCGGAAGAACGGCTGCCAGGATCGCCGCCTCCCTACGAGAGAGCTGCGCAGAAGAGACATGAAAATAGTGCTGTGAAGCCGTCTCGATCCCCATGATGCCCTCTCCCCAGTCCACCGTGTTCAGGTAGATCTCCAGTATCCTCTCCTTGCTCCAGAAAAGTTCAATAAGAAGGGTGTAGTAGGCCTCCAATCCTTTTCGCAACAGACTCCTGGATGGCCACAAAAACACACTCCTCGCCGTCTGCATGCTGATCGTGCTGGCCCCTCGAAAGCCCCTTCTCGATGCCATATCCTTCATGGCCTCACCGATCTCGGTAAAATCAAACCCCCAGTGGGATAGAAACCGCTGGTCTTCGCCCGCCAGAACGGCCCTTCTGACATAGGGCGATATCTTCTCGAGCGGCCGCCACTCCATTCGAGGGACCACTTCCTCTCCCCCCGCCGTATGGCAGATCCATTGCCAGGCCGACATGACAGTAAACCGCGGGTCCACCACGGTCAACAGGGTTACCTCCAGGACGCTCACGCCAAAGAAGAGAACAAGACCCCCGAATATCCACTTCAGAACGCGGCGAAAGGTCCCCTTTTTCGGCTTTGCTCTCGGCACAACCCGGCCTTACCCCTCGCGCTCCTTTATAGCTTCCCACACCGAGTTCATCTGATTCGGCGTCGCGTCTTCCAGTCTGACGCCGGAATCGGCCAGTCGTCTTTCCATCTCCTCAAACCGCCTCAGGAACTTCTGATTGGCGTTTCTCATCAGATTTTCGGCATTTTGACCCCAGTGGCGTGCCAGGTTCGTGAGGGTGAAAAGGAGGTCCCCCAGCTCTGAGGCCATAGCCGCCGAATCCCCATGGGCCATAGCGCCCCTCACCTCTTCCATCTCTTCCTCGACCTTGGTCCAGACCTCGCCTGGATTTGACCAATCGAACCCTATCTTGGCGGCCCGCTCGCCCATCCTGTGTCCCCTCAGAAGGGAGGGTGAACCTGACGGGATCTCTCGAAGCGAGCATGAAATATCTCCAGACGCCCCCTTTTCCGCCTGCTTGATCCTGGCCCAATTGAGTGCAACATCCTCGGCGCTTTCCACCTGTACATCGCCAAAGACATGCGGGTGCCTTCGAATCATTTTTTTTGTGATGGTCTCGACAACATCCGCAAAATCAAACTCCTTCCGCTCAAATGCCATGTGGGCCAGAAACAGGATCTGGAAGAGGAGATCCCCCAGCTCGGAGCAGACCTCCTTCGGCGATGAGCCCTCAATCGCATCCAGTACCTCGTAGGCCTCCTCGATCAGATAGATCTTTACCGTATTATCGGTCTGTTTGGCGTCCCAGGGGCAGCCGCCTGGCCCCCTGAGCCGGGCAACCAGATCCACAAGGGATCGGATCGCAACGGATAGCCTATCGCCGGTCATGGTTCCTGTCGGGAGCATGCTGTTCCTTCTCCTTCGAGAGCGAATTCACGATCTTGTCTTTGTGCCCCATAAACGTCTTCTTCAGATTGTCATAGGCCTCAGGGGAAAAGAGTCCAGCCATATACTGGTAGGAATCGACGATTGCAGGCTTCAGACGCGAACCGGAAATAAACGACGACGTGGAGGGGACAAAAAAGGTCATCAGGACGATCGCAAAATAGATGATGACAACCCCCTTGACGATGGCCAGGCCCGCCCCCAGAGTTCTGTCGGCCCAGCCTAAGAATACCTTTTTTAGGAATTTGTGCATCAGCCAGGCGGCAACATTGGAACCCACAAGGACAACGATGATCACCAGCACAACGCTGAGGAGGGGGAGGTATTTCCAGGCCGGGAGAAAACGACTGAGAAAATCGGTCATCTGCTGGTGGTACACGGAGGCGGCCCAGATGCCCAGGACGATGCCCGCAAGGGATCCCACCTCCCTGACAAATCCTCGAAATATGCCTCGCACGATCAAAAAGGCCATGCAGGCGAGTATCAGTATATCGAGCAGATTCATAACGTAAGGTTGAAAGGGTCAAGGTTTAGGGGTTCAAGGTTCTTCGCGCTCACGCCTTTGCTGAACAATTTCTATTATCATGCTTTCACGGCGAATACAAGGGAGTTATGACCGTCAGCAATTCTCAGTCTGAGGCAGGCCTGGCATCAACAAACGAATCGAGGGGTTGAAACTCACAAATTGGCGTATACCCCCTGCATCATAGCCATATCCATGCTGGGTCGTGGCCCCCTCGGAGGTCCATTCCGCGCTGGCGTATTGTTTTGACCATCAGGAAGAAATTGAGAGGGAACTGATAGAATCATCCGATATCGATTTCTGAGTCAGTGAAAAAGAACGGTTCCCTAATGATCTGGAACATCCCAATGGCCCCCTTACAAACGCAAACGCCGCCTTCCAAAATCTTGACAGTGTATCCCATATGGTATATACTATTTGTTATTTCAATGGAGGCATTCATGAAAACACAGACCACAATCCGTGTAGATCAACGTAGCTATACAGAGGCTAAAGAAATCCTGAGTGTTTTGGGGTTGTCTTATTCACAAGCCATTAATATTTTTAACAATATGGTCGTATCTGCGAGAGGCCTTCCATTCGCAGTAAGGATCCCAAATGAGGAGACCATTCAGGCAATGGAAGAGGCAAAAAAGTTGGATGGCGACTTTGTAACTCTGGATAATTTCACGAGATAACCCGCATGGAGTTATTCAGGACTAAAACCTTCAAAAAGGATTACAAGCGGAATATTCAGGATTCAGAGACTTTCATCTCGGCGGAGACGTGCTGGTTGTATACTGTATCGAAGATGATATTGTCAGGCTGACGAGGATTGGCACGCATTCCCAGCTATTCAAATAGGCGCCGAAATAGAAACTGCCTGGGAAAATTGTGCGGTAACATCTCAATAATCAGGGGCAAAACCTCTGGATTCCGGGCTCCCCCGAAATGACGAACAACCCAACCAGACGTCATCTCTGAAAGCTGCAATCCAGTGCCTTCCCGCATAATTCAGTCACACCGATTTATTGAGAAGATACATTCTGCGACATAATGAAATGGGTCTCGAAGTTTTTCCTTAATCAGACACTATGGAGTCGCGCAGAAATAACATGACCACATTTGGGGTTTGTGCGATATACGCTATCATGAATATGACAGAACTCAAACCATTATACTACAGCACCAAACAGCTAAAACTGGTCAGCTTATTGTTGCGCGCCCACTATGTTGGTGTGAGGAGAGAACAATGGAGTTGAACTCAAGAATCAGCGTCGATCGAAAGGTCCATTTCGGGCGTCCGGTAATTACCGGGACCAGGGTCCCCGTGGATCTCATTATCGGGAAACTTGCAGGCGGGATGAAGTACGACGAAATTGTGCGGGAATATGATATTACCCAAGAAGACATCTTAGCCTGCCTGGATTATGCCGCCAAGACAATCTCGGCTGACGAAATCAGAGCGGTAGGATAACATGCTGAGATTTGTCATCGACGAAGACATGCCGCGCTCTACTGCTGCTGCCCTTGTCGAAGAAGGGTATTCTGTCAAGGACATCCGCGATCATGGTTATCGGGGATCAAGTGACGAAGAGATTTACGGGTTCGCCCAAGCGGAAGAAGCGGTCCTTCTAACCGGAGATCTGGGATTCGGAAACATTCTCAAGTTCCCTCTCGGGCGGCATTTCGGGATTGTGGTGGCGAGATTCCCAAACGAAATGCGGCCACAGGAAATGAACAAAAAGATTGTGCGGGCACTGAGCGAATTACAGGATGTCGATCTCAAGGGGAATCTTGTTATTCTGGATCCGGGAAAAGTCAGGATAAGACGTGCGCCCTTCTTGTATGAAACTTGAATTATGTAAACCTTCGAATTCAGTTTTTTGGTTGATCAAACTGGGCGCTTTGCCGACCACCGGCAGGGCTGACCTCCGACCTCTGACCCCTGACCTCCGATCTCTGCCCCCTCTCTGTGGCGTCTTTGCACCAGGCATTTTGGTTGCGGGTATCCGTGTTAGTTCGAATCACGCCTCGCTGATGATGTGACACGTCGGGATTTTTTCAATCTCGTCCTCAAGTCTCGATTTCGCTTTCCAAAGATCGTAACTCTGCTGCAGCCGGAGCCATATGCCGGGACCGTTGCCGCAGAATTTTCCAAGCCTTACCGCCATCTCCGGGGTTATCGACCGTGTCTCCCTCGTGATTCCCTGCAACTTTTGGCGGGAGATTCCGAGTTGCGCGGCAGCCTTGCTAACAGATATTCCCAGAGCGGGAAGGACATCTTCCCTAATGATCCTTCCCGGATGAACCGGCGTCATATCCGGCTCCCCTTTCACAAAAAATTCTTTGTCCATGTCTCTCTCTCAGGGAAACGCGTCGCCTGTCTTGTACAGTCTTCATGGCTTGGCGGCAAAGCGACGGTTAATGATATTGGATCAGGTCGACGCGATAAACATCACCCTCCACCCACTCAAATGTAATACACCACGGGCCGTTTACGTGTACGCTGTGACGCTTGGGTTTCCCTTGTAGCCCGTGGAAATCAAAGCCGGGAACGTTTATATCCAGCAGGTTTTCTGCTTCATGAAGAACCATCAATCGGCTTCGACACCTGGATACCAGATCCGTTCGAATACCGCTCGGATCATTTTTCCTAAAGAGCCGAGAGAGCCCTTTGTGCCGGAAGCTTTTGATCATATGTGAAGAATAGCAGCTCAGGAGCCGCCTATAAACCCTTTAAATCCAACTTCTTTCGACCCCTGACCTCTGGTCTTTTTTTTCATCATCCCAATCCTTCAACGCATTGATGATATCCTTTTTCCTGATGTTGCCGCTTCCCGAGGACAGATACCGCAGTGCGGCTTCGAGAAATTGCAACGCGGTGCGACACAAAATCACGGGCCACCTCCACCCGGGAGAAGGTCTCCTTGAAAAACCGATCATGAGGATTGTGAACAGGTCCCATAGGCTTTTCTCGAATCGAGGTTGGAGGGGATTTCTCTTTGGGCGTCACAGGGTTTGATTATGCACCCTTCATCATGAGGTTGGCAAGATTTTTCGAACGGAGATGTGACCTCTGACCTCCGACCTCCGACCTCCGACCCCCGCACCCCTCCTGCCTTCGACTTGCCCCTTGAAATCGGTTTTCTTTCTGGTTACAATAAGATATCTTCTGATGCTCAGGACCGGTGCAGAAACTGCCATGCGTGGCGTCAGAGCCGCCAATCGACGGGAGCCGAGTGTGATCAAGGATATAACCAACAGCTAAGCCGATTTCATCCGAAGCCTTCGTCGCCACAACCCAAAATGTCTCACACAAAAGGTGGGGGGATTCATGGGGATTGCAAAGGCTCATACACGGTGTTTAAGACGCAACGGCCTATGGGCTTTTTCATATTGAGGGTATCTGGAGGATCTTTTGATGGCCGAGAAACCAACCTATGAAGAATTAGAATTGAGAGTCAAGGAGTTGGAAATGGACCTCCGAGACGGCAAACAAGCCGAAAAAACGCTACGGGAGACTCAAAACATAAAACAGCTTCTTAAATTTGCGCCCTTTGGCGTTTATCTCATAGACTTATCCGGCAAGATTGTCGCATGCAACGAAAGCGGCGCTGAGCGTTTAGGAAAAACCATCGAAACATCCATTGGGACAGTCTTGAGAGACTATTTTCCTGTCAAGGTATCCGAGAATAGGCGACGCAAAGGTATGGAAGCCATTCAGTCGAGACAAGCAGTGACCTTCGAAGACCAGGCAGAGGGGAGATGGTACAGAAACAGCATTTTCCCTATTTTTGATGACGAAGGGAGACCGGTGCGACTCGCCATCTATGGCGCTGATATAACCGAATACATGAATGCATTGGATTTACTGGAGAAGGGTGAGGAAAGATACAGGCAATTAGCAGATCTATTGCCCCAGGTTGTCTTTGAAACCGATGAAAAGGGCAATTTGACGTTTACGAACCAGATGGCATTTGATCTGTTCGGTTACACCAGAGCGGATTTTGAAAAGGGGTTGACTGCAATTCAGATGCTCATACCTGAAGATCGGGAGAGGGCTGTCAGGAACATGCAGACGGCTTTAAGCGGCGAGAAGTTAGGAGGCTCTGAATACACCGCACGTACGAAAGACGGCCGCACTTTTCCTGTTATGATATACTCCCATCCCATTATGAAGGAAGGTAAGGCTGCAGGGCTGAGAGGAATTATGGTTGACATCACCGAGGCTACGCGTGACCGGGAAGCGCTACACAGGGAAAAAGAAAAATTTAGGGTTTTAGTGGAAGAATCCCCGTTGGGGATATCGTTGATAGGGAAGGACGGCAGGTATGAATATATAAATCCCAGATTTACTGAAATCTTCGGGTATCATCTGGAAGACATCCCCACCGGGCGAGAATGGTTCAGAAAGGCATACCCTGATCAAGAATACCGACGGCAGGTTATTCGGGTGTGGATCAATGATCAGAAAGAGGCAGAGGTTGGAGAGGCCCGGCCCAGAACATATGTGGCGACATGTAAAGACGGTTCAGAAAAAACGATAAACTTTAGACCGGTGATGTTGGAGACCGGAGAACAAGTTGTTATTTGTGACGACATCACGGAAGAAAAGCGGGCGGAGGCGGCGCTGCGCAAGAGTGAGGAGAAATACCGCAACATCTTCGACAACGCGCAAGTCGGGATATTTCGAACGAGGATCAACGATGGGAAGGTGCTTGAGTGCAATGATCGCTTTGCTCGGACCTATGGTTATGAATCCCCTAAAGCGTGTATCGCTGACTTTGTGACGTCAGAACGCTACACCGATCCCGGCGCCCGTCAGAAGATGGTGGCCGCCATTATGGAAAAAGGAGAGATTCATGACATAGAGGCCTGCTTTTCCCGAAAAAATGGCGACACTGTTTGGGTACGGTTTTCTGCTCGTGCGTATCCCGAAGAGGGCTATCTGGAAGGTGTTGGATACGATATCACTGAAGAAAAGAAGGCTTTGGATGGGCTGCGGGAGAGCGAGGAGCGCTATCGAAAGCTCATAGAAGCGTCAAACGACGGGATAGCCATTATTCGGGACGATATGCATCTATATGTGAATCAGAGATTTTTAGATATCTTTGGGTACGATACGCCGCAGGAAGTATTGGGGAAATCATTTTTTGTAAGCGTCCATCCTGATGATCTTGAGAGAGTGACCGATCTGGCGTCGCGAAGGCAAAGCGGAGACCCTGTCCCTTCCAGATACGAATTCAAGGGTCGTAGGAAAAACGGTCAAACAGTGTTTATTGAAGTCTCGGCAGCAAAGACTATTTACAAGGGAGAACCTGTTTCCTTGGCCTACCTGAGAGACGTTACCGAGCGCAGGCAGGTACAGGAGGCGCTCAGGGAGAGCGAGGGGCGTTTTAGGGATATCTCATATAGTATGGCGGATTGGATCTGGGAAGTTGATAAATACGGAAGATACACGTTTGCAACGGAAACGGTAAAGCAGATTCTTGGATATGATCCTCAAGAGCTTATGGGGAAAAGCCCTTTCGAACTGATGCCGGAAGACGAGGCACGGAGAATGGAAGGAGTTTTCAAAACGATCGTCTCTGAAAAGAAACCCATTGTTGATTTGGAAAATTGGAACCTGTCCAAAGACGGAAGGAAGGTTTGTCTCCAGACCAACGGGGTACCCATGCTGGATGAGAAAGGCGAGTTAATCGGGTACCGGGGCGTCGATAAAGACATCACCGAACGTAAATTAGCAGAAGAAGAAAGAAAGAAACTTGAGGCCCAACTCCAGCAGGCCCATAAGATGGAAGCGATGGGCCTTTTGGCCGGTGGTGTCGCCCATGATCTGAATAACATCCTATCGGGGATCGTAAGCTATCCCGAGTTGCTTCTGATGGATTTGCCCGAAGACAGCCCCCTCAGAAAACCGATAAAGACCATAAAGGAGTCCGGAATGCGGGCTGCCGATGTGGTGGCGGACCTCCTGACCATTGCGAGAGGCGTGGCAACGGGAAAAGAGGCTTTGAACCTCAACGCCATTGTCAGTGAATATCTGGGCTCTGCTGAATTTGATAAATTGAAAAAGACGCACTCATTTGTTGATTTCAGGACTGACTTGGACTCCGACCTTTTGAACATCAGCGGCTCCTCCATCCACATCAAAAAAGCGCTGATGAATCTGGTTGTTAACGCAACGGAGGCCATTGAAGGAAGCGGCGCTGTCATCATATCGACCGGAAATCGATATCTGGATGAACCGGTTGGAGGTTACGAGGATGTAAAGCAAGGGGAATATGCCGTGCTGGGTGTCTCGGATAATGGTTCCGGTATCTCTCCTGAAGACCTTGAGAGGATCTTTGAGCCGTTCTATACCAAGAAGATCATGGGTAGAAGCGGTACTGGGTTGGGGTTGGCCGTTGTGTGGAACACAGTCCAGGACCATCATGGATACATCCGTGTGGAGAGCAGAGAGAAGGGCACAGCCTTTGAGCTCTATTTTCCTGTTACCAGAGAAGAAACTGCTGATGAAAAGGAACCGGTTGATTTGCAAGACTACCTGGGGCACGGGGAAAAGATCCTGGTGGTTGATGACGAGGAGAGGCAAAGGGAGATTGCCTGTGGGATGCTGACAAAGTTGGGGTATAACCCTCAAGCGGTATCAAGCGGTGAAGAAGCCATTGAACATGTGAAGGAACACCCGGTAGATTTGATCGTCCTGGATATGATCATGCCCAAGGGGATCAACGGGCGAGAAACTTACGAGGAGATAATTAGGACCCGGCCAGGCCAGAAGGCGGTCATTGCCAGCGGGTTTGCCAAGACCAGGGAAGTGGATGCGGCGCAGGATTTGGGGGCGGGAGAATACATTAAAAAGCCTTATATGCTGGAAAAAATTGGGATCGCCGTCAAGAGAGAATTGGAAAAGTAAGCGAAAAGATCTCATGTTGAGGATTTGAACCCAAGGCCTTTAACCGACCAACCTCCTCTATTCCTTTGCTGACTTTTCGCTCCTCACGGCTTACGCTTCACGGTTTTTCAATCATTTTGCCCATTGGGGTCTTCCTTTTGATGCCAGTATCCCAAACCAGGAGACTGTCAAAGCGATACATGAGGCCCGTAAGGGCATAGGCAAACGGTATGACAGCGTAGCAGCGCTACTCAGGGATTGCGGGCTATAATGTTGCAGCTCTGACCCCATGAGTTTTTCTCAGTGTGCCTCAGGTCGCGGTTTTTTCTTGACACCGTTCAAAAAGCTTGCAATCTTAGGGTGTCACCGACAAAATACATGTATATTGGCGCCAGGCTAATCGATGTACAAGAGAAAACTCACATTGCCACAAAAGCCAAATCAGAGCTTTTTGGCAAGGCATTTGAAAACTGGGTGTTTCATGAGCTGTCGGCTCACACGAGATACACCGGATTGTTCTACGACCTTTCCTATTGGCGGCTTTCCACCGGTATTGAGGTCGATTTTATCCTGGGACCAGGCGATACGGCCATCGAGGCAAAGGGAAAGGAAAGAGTGACCTCAAGAGATATGAGAGGGCTGCTGAGTTTTAAGCAGGATTTTCCTGGGGTAAAACGCCTCATTATCGTTTGTCTTGAAAAGCGGATGCGAAAGACGGGCGAGGGCGTTTATATCGTTCCTTACCTGGAATTCATGCGACTGCTGTGGGATGGAAAATGGACGGAAGGCCTCTGACGCGCCACCTCCCATTTACCCTTGAAATCGGTTTCCTATTTGGTTACGATAGGATATGCACGCAGCGCAGGCTTAGAAATTGAGAGGATGCTCGGTTCTCTGCACAAAAGAGGTAAATACGCAGTGGAAGCGATAAAAACGCATGTGAACATACCGGACGATCGTCGTCTCGTGATTGACCTGCAG
>CAYLJZ010000005.1:0-91647 GCA_964384085.1 uncultured Desulfobacteraceae bacterium | reverse complement strand
CCCCTCCCGAGGCAATCCAATTCGGCTCGAGAATCATGAATCCGCCGAGACGGACCCCCACTCATCTTTCAGACCCAGCCCCTTTCCCAATTGATCCCAGCCCAAAAAGGTGTAGGTCGTCTGAGGGTTTGCAGCGATACCTCCTTCCAGGATCCCAGTGTCCACGGGTGTGTCCTCTTGACCGGCGCTGGAAGGGGCTGCAATAAGTGAAATGAAGAGATAAAGGAGAAGACTTTTGAAGAAACGGCGGTAAGTTAAGGCTTTCATACGCTTAGAGATATCGAATCTATGGGTGCCCATTTTGCAGATGCTGCCCGCGCATTTCGCTATAACCAGTCCTACTGCCCACGGCTTCTCGGGCAAGCAGCTTGCCAACAATGAAAAGTCTCTATTGGAAAAAAGCAAGGCTCAACGTAGAGACTGATTTCACAACATACATACAACAGAGTGCGCGCGGATGCAAATGAATGTGTTCGGGCATCGAGTCGGCAAATTATGTGGCGATACTGATTCCATATGTCCACTATCGGAAATGACAAGATATTTTTTGGTAACTTCAATAATTTCGCCTCACCAAAATTAGCAGATATGCCTACGGTTCCTTTCTGAGAACATCGCATCGAATCCTGAAGATGCCTCCCTCAATCTACCCCATCCTATATCTAAAAACCCAAAATACGGTCAAGCTCGAAAAACCTGTGATATCCATGACCCTGGAGGCTCGACCGGCTCTTGCGATGCGATTCCTATAACAATTGGGTTGAATGGCATGAATATTTTGGAAGTCTCGAAGATTTTGCCCCACCAAAACCTTGGGATATGCCTTAAATAGTCCCATGCCTATAATTCCGGAGTGCCTTTGCGGCAGACACAAAATCTTCTGTGGCCTGGCTCTAAGACATGTAGATATACCTGCCACACGAAACGTCAGGGCGCCAAACTTCACTCAGTGGTCAAACTTCCTTCGAGGTCCCTTGAGGAGGGCGAAGGAGACCAAATTGACCAGGCCCCAGATGCCGGAGGCGGTGAAGGAGTCTTCAATGGATCGGTCAAACAGCACCGAGATCTTGGGTTCAAACTCGGCATCCCCTTTCCAGAGGAGGTAATAGAGCGGCACTCGCGGGAAGGGGAGGAACCGGTAGGCCGCGTCGCCCATATCGAGGGGCTGGCCCTCGCAGTAGAGGGCTGCGGATTCAAACCCCGCGGGGTCCCCTCCGTACCGCTCCAGGAGGGGGGCCAGACTCAATTCATGCCGTCCCTTGAAGTAGTGGGCCTCCTTGAGGTCCTTGACGCCTGCCAGGTCTCTGCCCAGGGGGTGCAGCGTTTTTACGTGATTGAGATAGAGGAGGGTAACGAGTTCGAGGAGGGGGTCCTCTATCCGTTTCCAGTCATCCCCTTCATGCCTTTTCAGACTCGCGTCTTCCATATCCACCAGGATGTCTTCCCGCAGAAAATGAAAGACCAGACCCCCTGAAGGGTGGGGCTGAAACAGGGTCAGATTGAGAAGGGTGTTTGTGTCCCTGGTCCTCAGCATCTCCCAGTACTCCGGGGGCACCCGAATCCGCCTGTCGTTATGATCGAAAGGGGGCGGCCCGCTGTCGAGCCGGCGATCCTGCATGGACAGGAAGGCCTCGCTGAACGGGTAGGGACCGGCGCTGAAGTTCTCGCAGGGAAAGGCGTGGCAGTCTCTCAAACAGTAGTCGATCTGGTTCATGGCCGCACAGGCCAGAATGATACAGGTCCCCCCGAAGGCGGCCTGCTGGGCGGCAAGCTTTCTCTGCGCCTCCGGGCTTTTACCCGGACCGCAGGTGGAACACAGACCCAGGAGCCTCAATTTGCAAACATCACAGTTGATGCCACACGCGCCGGTAGGCATGGGTTTTCTCTTTTCGTTTCAGTGGGCCTGCGCCTGTTTCTGCAGCATTTGGAGACGCTCAAGGGTCTTTTCAGCAACCGTCTTCTCTTTGGTAAAATGCTTGATCAGTCTGTTGAGACACTTCTGTCCCTCCTGTTCGTCCCCCAGATACCGAATACACGCGTTCATGCATTCCACTGCCATGGCAACGTTCGCCTCCACTCGCCGTGAACATAGGCTCAGGGGCAGGGGGGCCGACAAATCCCTTGCTTAAGGGATTCGCAGGAATCATCCGAGGACGGATACACCCTATCATACAAGGGCCTCAGTGACAACCGTCAGGATCAGAAAACAGCAATTTTCATTTTGGAAAAATCACCTTTTGGGAGCAAAGTTCCGGCCGCGAAAAGCCGTGGCGAGACGCCGCTCACACAGAGATGTCAGACGCGGAGACAGGATGGGTAGGTGCGGCTTCAGCCGCACAGCAGACAGTTTGAAACTTCAGCCATTTATGGAGGGTCTCTATGAATGAGGGAGTAGATGGCCGGGATGAGCCCGAGGGTGATCACGGTGGATCCGGTGAGTCCGCCGATGACCGCTCGGGCCAGGGGGGCCTGGGCGTCGGCCCCCTCGCCGATGCCAAGGGCCAGGGGGAGGAGGCCCAGGATGGTGGTGAGGGTGGTCATGAGGATGGGCCGCAGTCGGCGACGTCCGGCCTCGACCACCGCGTCACGAACGGGCATCCCGTCGCGACCCAGCCGTCCGGCCTGGTCTACCAGGAGGATAGCGTTGTTGACGGCGATCCCGCCCAGCATGATGCACCCGATATAGGATTGGATATTGAGGGTGGTATGGGTCAAAAATAGGGTGACCAAAACGCCCACCGCCGCCACCGGCACGGAAAACATGACCACCAGGGGATTCACCAGCGATTCATACTGGCAGGCCAGCACCATATAGACGAGGATGAGAGCCAGCACCAGGGCGGCGACCAGTTCATTGAATGCCTTTTTCTGTTCCTCAAACGTCCCTGCAACGCTCAGGTCATACCCCACTGGACGGGGGATCTGGTCCAGAATGGCTTGGATATCGAGGGCCACGGACCTCGAATCGCGGCCCGCCACATTGGCATCGATCGTCACAGTTCGCTGCTGGTCCTTGCGGTCGATGACGATGGGGCCCCGACCCGCCTCGACCGTCACCACATTGCGCAGGGCCACCATCATTCCCACCCCCAGGGCCAGTCCGGCTAACGTCATGAGATTCAGGGTAAATCCGCCCAGAAAGATCAGCGAGAACGTGGCCATCATGGATATGGGGATGGCCAGGGAAATCACGAGGGTGCTGCGAAAGTTTCTGAGAAAGAGGAGGAGAACCATGATAGCGAGACCGCCCCCGTAGAGCACGGAAAGGGCCACGTTGGCAATGGACCGCTCGATGAAGTTGCCCTGGTTGATGACCGGAACCACATGGATCTGGGGAAAGGCCTTGTTGGCCGCCTCGATCTCTGCCAGCACGGCCCTGGAGACTTCGACGGTGTTCGCATTGGCCTGTTTTCGAATAGCAACTCGAAGGCCCCTCTCCCCGTTGACGCGAACGATGCGCGTCAGTTTCTGGTAGGTATCTTTGACGCCGGCCAGTTGGGAGAGGGTGACCGGAACGCCGTCGCGTAATGCGATGACCGTATTTCGAATCTGATCCAGATCCGTGAATTCAGCAGGCGCTCGAAGGGTCACCTCATAGCGGCCCTCCTCGATTTTACCCGTGGGGAGATCCAGATTGGCATCTCGAATCGCCTTGAGGATGCGGTCCATAGGAAGCCCCAGGGCACGGACCCGGTCCGGGTCCAGCTCGATGCGGACCTCCCGGTCGTAGCCCCCCCATACGTCCACCTGTGCCACGCCGGGGATTCGGGCGAAGCGATACCGAATCTGATCCTCGATCAACTGGGTCAGTTCTACAGGATCCAGGGTGCTGGATATTCCCAGAACGACTACCGGAAAGGATGCGATGTCGAACTTGCGAAGTCGCGGCCTTACCACGTCTTCGGGCAACTCGTCGATCTCGTCTTCGAGCCTGCTTTGAACATCCATGGCCGCGACGTCGAGGTCCGTGCCCCAGACAAACCGGACCTGGATGCTGCTGCTTCCCTCGGAAGACTGGGATGTCATCTCTTCGACGCCCGGAACCGTGGCGATGATCTCCTCCACGATCTGGGTGACCAGCCGCTCCATCACCTCCGGACTGGCTCCTTCGTATTCGGTTCGAACCGTGAGAGTGGGGAGTTCAATGTTGGGAAGGAGATCGGTGCGCAACCGGCTCAGGGAAAATGCCCCCACGATCACCACGATGAGGGTTACCATGGTGATGAAAATAGGCCGTTGAACGCTGAATCCCGGCAGGCTCATTTCCCGAGTGCCTCGCCGGGGGCCGATGGGCTTTCATCTTTGTCGTCAGGAATCGTAATCTTTGACCCATCGTCCACCAATTGCTGACCCAGGGTTACCACGCGACCTGAGAGGTCCTGACCGTCCACCTGGACCCGCCCTCCCTCACGGATGCCCACCGACACCTCGCGCCAGGAGACCGACCGGCCATCCGGGTTTACCACAAAGACGCCATCCCGATCGTTTCGTTTGGTAAGGGCCTGCTCCGGAACAATGGCGGTGTTTTCCACCCGATCCAGCACCACCGTGGCCCGAATGAACAACCCCGGTTTGAGACGCTTTTCCGGGTTGTCCACTCTGAGCTCCACCTTTGCCTGGCGGGTGGTCTGGCGAAACACGGGAGAGATTCGGTAAATCCGGGCCTCGAAGCGTTCTCCGGGGTAGGCGTCCGTGGTCAGGGAGGCTGGCCGGCCGGGTTTGAGATGAACGTAATCTTTCTCCGTTACGAATATTACAGCCACAATAGGATTCAACTGAACGACGGAGATGAGGGGATCGTTGGCCGAGACCGTCTCCCCTTCGTCCACGTAGCGGTCTCCCACCACCCGATGCTGTCCGCCGTCAGCCCAATTCGCAGCCACCTGGGTATAGCCCAGCCGGATTCTGGCGGTTTCCAGCGCGGCCTCGGCCCTGGCCAACTGGGCTCTGGAAACATCCACATGGGCCAGCTTTCCCAGGTGTTCGGCCTGTGCGGCATCAAATTCGGATTCCGAGGCGACATTTCTCTCTCGAAGCTGTTCCATCCGTTTGAGTTTGCGGGCAGCGATGTCCAGTGCGCTTTTGGCCTCCACCAGATTGGCCTTCGCCACCTCCAGATCGGCCCTCGCCAGGTTGACGGCCTGGACGTACTCGTCGTCGTCCAGACCTGCCACCACCTCCCCCCGGTCGACCCGATCCCCGAGATCGACGTTCAGCTTGACGATGCGGCCGCTGATCTTGGGTGCGACTATCAGCTTGGACGGAGATTCCAGAGTGCCGCTGAAGGTCTGGCGCCATTCCATGGGACCATGGACAATTTGGGCTACCTCTACCGGCGTCGATGCTGCGCCTTCATGACCGCCGCCAGGTTTTTGAGTGGCCTGAAGACGATTGAAGATCATCCACCCGAGCCCTGCGGCCGCAGCGATGAGAATGACTATAATAATGAAGTTCCGTTTACCTTTTTTCACGCCTTCTTATCCCTATATCCAGGCCCAAAGTGTTCAGTTTCAGGTCCAGGGTTCAATGGTTATCTGGGTCAAAAGAAAACAAATCCCAGTCGATCTACTCAAGAACTATACCGGAGCGGCATGCGGCAGTCAAGGCGGATGCCCTCGCGTCAGCGATTCTCATTTTTGGAAAATGGCCATGTGAGAGCGGCTTCCGAGTCCCGCCTAACTTCGGGCGGGATGGCAAGATGCCACTCACACAGAATGTTGACACCGGGTCTGCCTCATAATGAGGATTGCTGCCCTCGCATACGATTACGGCTCGATTGCAGGGTCGCGACCGGGGGTGCGCATGGTGTGCCGACCAAAGAATGGTTGCCTTTTTGACCAGTCTAAAGTAGAAGAAGAACAATGTCTCCATAAAGGATCCTTCCATGCGGTGAATCTTCATGCCTTGGCCTATACGCTTTAACGCCAGCCGAATAACTGAGGAGAAGGGATGAAATACAACATTTTCGAACTCATCGATGTGGAGAAAAGCCGGAGGGTCCTCGACAGCATCTGTGACGCCATGGGCATCGCCGCCGCGATTATCGACCTGGACGGCCATGTCCTTGTCGGGTCGCGGTGGCAGAAGATCTGCACGGATTTTCACCGGGTCAACGAGCGAACCCTAAAGAGATGCATCGAAAGCGATACCCTGCTCGCCAATGAGTTGCAGCAGGGAAAGAGTGCTGCGATATATCGGTGTCCGAACGGACTCACCGACGCTGCCTCGCCGATTGTCATCAAAGGCGTGCACATCGCCAACGCCTTTGCCGGCCAGTTCTTTTTGGAGGCCCCCGACCAGGGCTTTTTCATTCGACAGGCCGCTGAATATGGGTTCAATCAGGACGACTATCTGGATGCCGTGGCGAGAGTCCCGATTGTGGATAAGAGAAATCTTCCAGCCATTCTCAATTCTTTGACGACATTTGCAGAGATGCTGGCATCTGTCGTCATGGAGCGGTTGGGCCAGAAAGAGATAACCGAGGCCCTGAGGGAGAGCGAAGCGAGATTGAGAACCATCATCGAGCACAGCAATGAACTCTTCTATATCCATGATACGAGATATACCCTGACGTATGTGAGCCCGACCGCGAGAGACCTTCTCGGATATACACCCGAAGAACTGAAGCATGGATGGATTCAACTCATCAAGGACCATCCCGAAAACAAAAGAATGAGCGGGTTTGTCCAACAGGCGATCCAAACCGGTGAGAGACAACCCCCGTATCTGTTGAGAGCAAACAAAAAGGACGGCACACCGGTCTTGCTCGAGATCGATGAATCCCCGGTGAAAGACGCGACCGGAAAGGTCGTCGCAATTTCAGGCGCCGCCCGGAATGTAACCAAACAAAAAGAAACCGAAGAAAGATTATTGAAATCGGAAAAGGGATTTCGCGACCTGTTCGATTCCATCTCAGACCTCATCTATACCCAGGACATAACTGGCCGTTTCATCTCTATCAACCAGGCCTTGAGCACCCTGTTTGGGTATGAGAGGCATGAAGTGATCGGAAGGTATGCATCGGATTTTATGAGGCCGGAAATGAGGCCTTTTTTCCAAAGCGAATACCTGGACCGGATCAAGACAAAGGGACGTCATGAGGGGACGAGCCTCTATTTCAATAGAAGAGGTGAACACGTCTATATCGAGTATCGCAGCTCACTGGTCGAACCGGACGATGGGGAACCCTATATCAGCGGTACGGGACGAGATGTAACCGAGCGGGTATTGGCGAAGAGGGAAATCAAACGCCTTCAGAATCAAATACTTCACTCTCAAAAGATGGAAGCCCTTGGGCTGATGGCAGGCGGGGTCGCTCACGATCTAAACAACATCCTGTCAGGGATTGTCAGCTATCCCGAGCTCCTCCTCATGGATCTGGCCCATGACAGTCCGCTCAGGAGACCGATAGAGATCATCAAGGAGTCGGGATTGAGGGCCGCCGCTGTGGTGGCGGACCTTCTGACCATCGCCAGGGGGGTGGCCACCGGGAAAGAGGTTTTGAACCTCAATGCCATTGTCAATACCTATTTGAAGTCGCTTGAATATCAGAAACTGGAAAAGACGCATGCAGTTGTCGATTTCACGGTCGATCTGGCGCACGACCTCTTAAATACGAGCGGTTCCCCCGTCCATATCGAGAAGAGCCTGATGAATCTCGTCATCAATGCCTGTGAGGCTATCAAGGGGAGTGGAACGGTCCGCATATCCACCGCAAACCGGTATCTGGATGAGCCCCTGAAGGGATATGAAGACGTGCACAGAGGCGAGTATGCAGTCCTCACCGTGTCTGACAACGGGTCCGGAATATCGCCTCAAGACCTCCATCGGATCTTTGAACCTTTCTATACCAAAAAAGTGATGGGAAGAAGCGGCACAGGGCTGGGTCTCGCCGTTGTATGGAACACGATGCAGGATCATAATGGATACATCAACGTAATGAGCAATAACCAGGGATCTGTGTTTGAACTCTACTTTCCGGTGATTAGAGAGAAACTGGTCCCTGAAGCCAGACAATTCGGCATCGGAGATTATCTCGGTCACGGCGAGAAGATCCTGGTAGTTGACGACGAGGAGAGGCAAAGAGAGATCGCATGCGGCATTCTGAACAAGTTGGGCTACCAAGCCGATGCCGTTTCAGGCGGCGAAGAGGCTGTCGCGTATGTGAAAGAGCATCCCGTAGACCTGATTGTTCTCGACATGGTGATGCCCAAAGGGATGGGCGGCAAGGAAACCTATGAAGAAATCATCAATCTCCGTCCTGGGCAGAAGGCAATCATAGCGAGTGGTTACGCCAAAACAGAAGAGGTCGAGGCTGCCCAGAAACTGGGGGCTGGCCGCTATGTACGGAAGCCCTATACCCTGGAAAAAATCGGAGAAGCCGTCAAAAGCGAATTGCACAAGGAAGAAGGTTGAGACCAAGGAAGCGGACATTCTCTGGCTTTTTACGAATGCATCAAGGTTGAGGATGGAGTGTTTTACGGAGAAGTTTACTATCCGGGTCACGGATAGCGGCGTTCTCATCAGGGACCAGGAGGGGAAGTGCCTCAGCTTCAGCGCGGGTGAGGCACTCATGCTACTGGATATCCTCACAAATGAAGAAGCCGAATTGAAGGCGATGGCTGAAAAGGCGTCTCCTCTCCCTGTAACCATCCATATCTGATCCGGGCTGAGACAGATAAAACGGAGAATAACCTCCAGTATTGGGACGATTCTCATCCTCGCGCCTGTCTTTTCGCTTTGGCTGCTGTCTTCACCCTCCGAATCGGCAGAGACCACAGAGACCCGGGCAGGCTTCCCTTATAGCGTGGACATCCACGGTGCTCCGCCAGAACCGCCTGATGTGTTAAGACTCCTTCGCGAAGTCTCCCAGTCTTTTCAGCAAATGGATGATCCGCCGCCGTCCATGACCGTGCTGAAGCGGCGGGCGACGGGCGACCTGCCGGAGATGGAGAAAGTTTTGCGGTCATTTGGCTTTTTCCGTGGCAACGTGAGCATGGAAATAATCCCCTCCAAATCCGAATCCGACACTCTTTCAGATCCCCAGAACGTTCAGGGAATGCCCGATTTCAGCCAGCCCCCGCCAAACACCGTGACCGTTCAATTCAGGATCGATCCAGGTCCCCGGTTTACCTTTCGGCAGCCATCCATCACCCTGGCCAAAGATGTTTCTTTAAAGGCCCTTCCTCCGCCAAGCCCGGGAGAGGCAGGCATCCTGGAAAACGCTCCCTACCTGGCCAAACAGGTCGTGGAGGGAGAAACCTTCATTCTGAATCACTACAAGACCAGTGGCTATCCCTTCCCGAAGATCGCGCATCGCGATGTGGTGGCCGATTTTGCCGATAACAGGGTGCAGGTCCATTTCCACGTGGCGCCAGGCGCGCATGCCCTGTTCGGGGACACCGACGTCGAAGGCCTCGATCGGTTGGCCCCGGCGTATGTCGAGACCCTGATCCCCTGGAAGGCCGGCGAACCCTACGACAGCCGTCTCGTTGACAGGGCCCGCAGGACCCTTTTTGATACCAATCTGTTCGGCATGGTTGATCTCGAAAACCCCGGAAAGGTGGATGAACAGGGCCGCCTCCCGATCACGGTCCGACTCAAAGAGCGCGCCCCGCGAACCGTTCGCCTGGGCGTTGAATACACCACCGATTACGGGCCGGGAATCAACGGCGCCTGGACCCACCGGAATCTATTCGGGATGGCTGAAAAACTGACGGCAGGGGCCATTTTCAACAGCAGGATTCGTACCGCCTTCGCTCAATTCGACAAACCCATGTTTCTCAGCAAAGATAACACCCTTATCGCCGAAAGCGCCTTTAATGACGAAACCACCGATGCCTACGACGCCAGGTCGGTGGATACATCGACACACCTGAAACGACAGTTTTCAAAGAGCTTCTGGGCAGGCGGAGGCGTCGGATTCCGCTACGGCCAGTCCAGGCAGGAAGGCACGGACCCTTACACCACATACCAACTCGCCTATCTTCCCCTCACCGCAACCCAGGATACTCGGGAGGACCTGCTCAACCCCATCGGCGGCTATGAGCTGACTCTGAGCATGGCCCCCTACCAGGATGTAAAAAACGAAGATACCCGTTTCTTCCGCTATCTCCTGTCCGGGAGTACCTATTACAACTTCAATTCCGGGGACACAGTGGTTGGCGCGGTCCGTGCGTCCTTTGGCCAGGTCTTCGGCATCAGTCACGACCAGATGCCTGCCGATCTTCGATTCTATGCGGGCGGCGGCGGTTCCGTCAGGGGCTATGCCTATCAGCTCGCTGGCCCGGTAAAGGGGTCCGTTCCCCTGGGCGGTCTATCGATGCTGACCTTTTCCCTGGAGCTGCGCTTCAAAATCTCAGATTCCATCGGGCTGGTGCCCTTTCTGGATGGCGGCACGGTCTTTTTGGACAGCACGCCGGATTTCGCCAACCAGGATATCCGATACGGCGCCGGCCTCGGTTTCAGATACTATACGGCTATCGGGCCGATCCGTCTGGATGTGGCCGTGCCCATCAACAAACGCACGGGCGTTGACGATAGCTTTCAAATTTATGTGAGTATCGGCCAATCATTCTAAATAAAGAAAATCCCTGACCGGTATAGACCGGGATTTGTGGTTTGAGAGATTTAGGAATCGCAGAATTCAGGGATTAAGGGATCGAGGGAGTTGGGATAAATGGCGAAAAGGCCTGAAGACGAAACCAAAATCGAAAAACGCTCCCTGGGGGTGCGATGGCTGCGATGGATCTTCTGTTGCGTCATCGGGGTCGTCGTCTTCACCGTACTGATATGGGGTGGACTTCAGACGCGATGGGCCAAAGACCGTTTGGCCGGCCTGATCGGTTCAGCTACGGCCGACAGGGGTAACTATCGGGTCGCCCTTACGGGGTTGGATGGCTTGCTCCCCTTTTCAGTCCAGCTTGACAGCGTCACGATCTCGGATGCCAAGGGTACATGGCTCGATGCGCGCCACGTGGATATCTCACTCAAGTGGGCCCCCCTCCTGGCCGGAATGCTGGATGTGCAATGGGTTCGCATCGAAAATCTGTCGATCTCCCGTTTCCCTGAATCTGCCGAGGATTCCCTGGAGAAGGGACCGATTGACGACGAGACCCCGCCCATCTCCCTCCCCCATGTCATGGTCCGTGAACTCCGCATCACCCGCATCGATCTTGCAGAAGAGGTGGCAGGCGCCCCCCTGGGCTACACACTCCGATCATATGTAAAAACAGGAGGTCGCCAGATCGAAATGAGTGCCCTGCTTCAGGACCTCGATCGCTCACACGACGCCCTCCGGCTTACGGCCACATACGACCTGGGGACCCGGCGGATCGAAACAGACCTGACCTACAGCGAATCAAAGGGGGGGCTGGCGGCCGGGCTTATGGGCTTGTCGAATGCCGCAGGGATGGGGCTCCAATTGAAGGCGGATGGCCCCCTCTCCGAGCTAAAGGGACATCTGGACCTGGAAATAGGAGGGTACGGGAAAGCCGGTCTGGACGTTGAGGTGGGCCTGAATGAGCCTCTTGTCCTGAGTGTGGACGGAGAGATTCAGGCGGAGCATCGCATCGTGCCCGAGGATGTGAGAGCCGCTCTGGGGGGGTCGAATCTACACATCCACTGCCGCGCCGATGTTTCGTCTGACAGGCGAATCCGGATCAAGGCGTTCACAGCCAGGGCCCCGTCAAGCGGCGTCTCAGTGGAAGGGACCGCAGACCTTGCCAGGGGTCTTATGGATATTGAGGCCATAGTTTCGCCCGTGGATATCTCCCCGTTCCTTCAAGGGAGCGGAACAGACTATCAAGCCCTTGGGCCGGTGCATCTGACGGCAAAGGGTCCTTTCAGCCAACCCGAGGTGACGGCAACGACCAGTCTGGGGAGACTCGAGGTCCAGAACGCAACCTTGAAAGAGATTAGCATAGAGGCCAGAGCGGCCTTTGAAAAAGATTACACGGGGATCCAAAAGACCGGTGCGTTGGTGACAGTAAAGGAGGTGGAGGTCCCTCAGGTCCCTTCGCTGAAAGGTCCGCTTCGAGTGGACGTGGCCGCAGCGAGTCCGGATTTCGAAAGGTGGAATATCGAGAGCCTTCAACTCACTGCGCCGGAGATCACGGCGTCTGTCCAGGGCGCCAGAATCGATATGGAAACCGGCGATGTCGCTCTCGACCTTCTTCTGCAGATCGAGCGTCTCGCAGCCTGGGTTCCGCCGGAGGCCGGGGGTTTGAACGGTCATTTGGTCATACGCACTCAGGCAGAGGGGAACACCGCCACAAAACAGATCGCCGCCGATTCGAGCATGGCCCTGACACGCCTCTCCGGCCTTCCGCAGGTGGCTGAAGCGGCTATCGGCACGGACTTAACCCTTGACGCCCGTACGGTTATAAAGGAGGGTGTTCTCACCCTGGAAGCGGCCCATGTAGCCGGGGGGCATACCGAACTGAATGCAGATGGGCGGCTCGATATGGGGAAGGGGACCTTCGATATGCACTACCATCTCTTTCTCAGGGATCTGTCGGGAATGGCCAAGGCCATAGAGATGGAGCTTTCCGGGGAGGTGGAGGGCCGGGGCCGACTGTCAGGCGCGTTTGAGGATTTTTCGGCCGGGATGGAAATGGCGTCCGAAAGGATACAGGCAGCCGAGCTGGACCTGAAGGCGATCCATATGGAGTTGAAGACAGAAGGGCTTCCAGGGAAACCGTCCGGTTCGCTTCGAGTGAAGGCGGCTGCCCTGGATCAGCCGCTTCAATTGAATACCGGCTTTTCCTGGTCAGGTGAAACGCTCACTCTTTCCGGCGCCGAGGCCGTCCTTCCCGGGATCGATCTCCGCGCGGACCTCGACATAGCCCCAGAGGAAAGTCGTATTTTGGGAACAGCAGGGGGAACAGTCCGATCACTGGAGCTTCTGAGGGCTATAACCGATCTCGAGGTAGAGGGAAGCGGCAGCTTCGAGCTCAAATCCGGGGATTCGTCCCATCCGGCAGGCCTGACGCTGAATGCAGGGTTCAAAGACCTCCGTTACAACGACCACGCCATCTCCGCACTTCAGATCACAGCAGCGGCGGACAATCTGACAACCCTTCGCGGCAGGTTCAGCCTGAAGGCGGCGGATGCATCGGTTGGAAATGCACGGCTGGAGAGCATTGAACTGGACGTGAGGGGCAATCTCGAAAATGCGGTCGCGAACATGGAGGGCAAAGGCCCGGTCGCTGGCACAGGTGTTGAGGGCGGTGCATCGAATGCCCCCCTCTCTTTTTCTGCCAGGCTCCATACGTCGCATGATGATAGGTGGCGCTTTCGCCTGGAGCTTTTCAAGGCGCTTTACAGGGACCTGGATGTCGACCTTGCCCATCCGGCTACCGTTACGATACAGGGCCAGGATGTTGTGCTGGATGATTTGCGGATCCACACGGCAAAAGGGAATCTGGAGGCTAACGGGCACATGAGACAAGAGGAGATCCAGGCATCTGTTCGAATCACCGACCTCCCGATGGCCCTCCTCGATCCGTTTGTTGACCAAAAGCTAAGCGGAACCGTTTCGGCCCGGTGCGACGTCTCCGGCCCCCTGACCAATCCCGAGGTGCACGCAGAGGCGCACATGAAGGGCTACCGAATCCTCCGTGGAGACGGAAGGGCCCCACTCCTTCTCAATGCTGATCTCAACGCTGACCGCCGGGAAAACCGTTTTGAGGCGGGTCTGTCGATTTCCGGTCTCGACAAGGCGCCGTTCACGGCCGCAGCAAGCGTCCCGGTACGTCTTTCCCTCAGGCCGTTTGTATTCGATCTCGACAAGAAGGGCCTCATAAAGGGGAGATTACAGGGCCATCTCGATCTGACAATCCTTCATGGATTGCCGGCTCTGGATGATCAGACAATTAGCGGAGAGGTTTCGGTGGACATGGGAGCAGGGGGCACAATGGATGGATGGGGATTGAACGGGGGCATCTCCATTCAAGACGGACACTATGAAAATCTGACGTCAGGGACTACCCTGTCGAAAATCAAAGGCCGTGTCCATGCCGACGGCCGGACCCTTCGACTGACCCGGCTGACAGCTACCGACGGAGAGGCCGGGACCGTGGCCCTTGAGGGCGGCATCACAGGCGAGGCCCCTTTTCCCATGGACGCCGATCTGATCTTCAAGGAGGCGACCCTCCTGCGGAAAAAGATCTTGACGTCAACCGCCAGCGGTAAACTGGACATAGCTGGAACTGCGAAGCGGTTCGATCTTAAGGGAGAGATCATTCTGGATCGAACCGAGCTGGTGATTCCCAGGCGACTTCCCCCCGATGTGGTGGTGATACCGGTCACGGAGATCAATGTCCCCCTTGGAATGTCGCCAAAAGGGGTTCGGTCTCCGCAGGACTCGCGTCTCCTTTTCATGGACATTTCCCTCAAGATCCCGGCCAGGTTTTTTGTGCGGGGCCGTGGACTGGATGCCGAATTCAATGGCCAGTTGACGGCCAAGGGGCCTGCCGACAATCCTGTGATTCGAGGAACGCTGCACGTGGTGCGCGGAACGTTTGAGTTCCTGACCCGCACCTTTCATATCACCGACGGTCAGATAGCCTTTGACGGCGCCACGCCGCCGGTTCCGTTACTGAATATCACCACTCAGGTGAATGCCGGGCAGATCGATGCACAGGTGCGGATCACCGGTCCGGCCGACGACTTCAGGGTGACCCTGACATCCCAGCCCCCTCTCCCCCAGGACGAGGTTATGGCAAACATCCTCTTCGGTCAATCTGTGGCAAAGCTGAATGCGTTTCAGGCCTATCAGCTCGCCGCCTCGATCAGCCAGCTTTCGGGTGGCGGCATGCCCGATATTGTAGGGAAGACGCGAAGCCTTCTCGGCGTGGATCGTCTGAGCATCAGCGGCGGGGATGACAGCGGCAGATCCGACAGTGGCCCCGCGGTCTCCGCGGGAAAATACGTCAGTGAAGGGGTATATGTCGGCGTGGAGCAGGAGCTTACCGATGCCAAACAGGACGTGGTTGTCGAGGTGGATATCACCCCCAATTTTTCAGTTGAAAGCAGGGCGGGCACCCGGTCCGGCGCCGGGCTCGGCTTCAACTGGAAATACGATTACTGAGACCATGCGCTCCTTTTTCGCCCATTTTCTTAGGAATTTGATTTGGGGTGGTTGATTTCGCCGGACAATCTGGCCCACCACCATATGGGGGCTGATGTGCGGCAACTATCTACCTGTCGACCGATGACAGGTCGAATAGATAGGCAAAACTGTTCAATTTACCGAAACAATACAGAAAGGGACCAGCCAGGCCCAGTGGGAAGGGTATGTGTGAGGCAAACGTCGGATTCTAACCGTAACCCATTTAGGCGCCAGCAAAAAGGAGACATATGGCGCACACTCCTTTCCAAAATGATTGCACAGTCGGGCCTTTCCAAGAAGTAAATTTATTCTTACTTAAGATAAACTCATTGGCCAAACCGTCGAATGAAGACCCAGCGCACGGGGCTGGCGCGTGTCGCGGTTGAGAGAAAAGGCAAAATTTACTTTGCAAGACCCTATAGATTCATATATCCTCTGGCGCAAGCGTTCACACGTTCCGGGTTCAGCGTTGAAGGTCAGGGGCAGGGACGGAATTAACGTCCCGAACGGCCTCCAAATCATCCTGCCGTCGCAGAAACGGCGTCCTTCGGGCTGTCATAATCTCCTTTTGGGAGACGATGAATCCAGGCGCCACTCATGTGATAGATTTTCTTGTTTTTCGTGACAGAAAGCCTGGCAATAAGGTGCTACGCCCTCTACGCAGAGGGTGGGCATGTTTGGGGTCCAGTGGTTCAGGAGTTAATCATCAGCGGGCAACCAGCAACCCGGAGCGGTGAACCCGGAACCTGTGAGGGCCTAAAATTTCCAGTTTGTGACAGAAAACCAGCCAATTGGGGACTAATCACCTATCTGAAAACCGCTCGTGAATTTCGATGAACTCTTTCTCGCTATGCAAGAACGCCTCCACCACCATCGGATCAAAATGTTTCCCCTTCTCATTTATAATGATGGATCTAGCAACGTCATGCTGGTAGGCATATTTATACACCCTCTTGCTGAGTAATGCATCGTAAACATCGGCCAGCGCTACAATGCGTGCAGATAGAGGTATTTCCTCACCCTTAAGGCCGTCAGGATATCCGGTCCCATCAAATTTTTCGTGATGGGAACGGGCAATATCAGCGCTCATACGCAGATAATCGGCCCTCGGATATCTTTCTATTGCCTCGTAGAGGGTGTTAAATCCAATAATACAGTGCCTTTTCATAATTTCAAATTCGTTATTATCCAATCGCGCCGGTTTCAGCAGAATATAGTCAGGTATGCCTACTTTCCCTATATCATGAAGTGGGCTGGTTAGAAAGATGTTGTCTAGAAACAAACTATCTATTTCCTCCGGGGGATTTTCCGATTTGCCCATGGCTACGGCTAACGTCTTAGAATAGTGACGTATCCGTTCCAAGTGCTGGCCCGTTTCCAAATCGCGCGACTCGACCAGCCTGGCCAAAGAGAAAATAACAATATCTTTGCTCTCAAAACCTGATATCCTCTCCCCCGCTCTTATCCTTACGGCCAGCTCCTCTTTGACAAAGGGCTTTTTGATGAAATCATCTGCCCCTGCATTCATACCTATCACAAGGTCATCTGTCTCCTCCTTTGAGGTTACCATGATCAGGTAAATGTACTGACTTCCCTCTGCATCTCGTATCTTCCTGCAAAGTTCCAGTCCGTCCATGCCGGGCATCATCCAATCCATTATCACCATCCGGGGTCTATCAATTTTCCAGATTTCCCAAGCCTCAATACCGTCTCTGGCAACAAGGGTCTCATGGCCCAGACTCCTGACCAGCAGGTCCATTTTTTTTCGGCTTACGAGTTCATCATCCACTATTAGAATTTTCATAAAATATACTCTTCAAAAAATTTTTAGGTTGCTTTACAGGACGCCCCTCATTTTTTCTAAATCATTTACCTCGTATTCCAGTTTGTTCAGAACGTCAGCGCCCCCCTCCAATTTACCTGACTTCGCCATGTATTCAAGATCCAATGCTATTTTTGCAAGTTCTTGTGCTCGCAAATTCGCAGCCCCCCCTTTGATGGAATGCGCCTCTTTCCTCACTCGATCAACATCCTGACTCACCAAGGCCTGCCGCATGATTTCGATCTGCCCCCTGACATTTTGAATGAATCCGCTCAAAACATCCAATAAAAGCGATTTATCGCCTTCAAATTCCTTTAAGGCCTTTTCAAAATCCATTGGAGCACTCGTTTCGAATGCCTGAGCGCTGACACTGTGTTGACAGTCGTTGGCGTGCTGTAGAGATCCCGATTCATAGGGCACTTCTGGACTGCTTTGCGCATTGCACTGGAGAATTGACCTTCGGGCTTCCCTGTCTGAATTTTCACCAATCCATTTATCCACCATGGCGAGAAAATGCTTCCTCGTCAACGGTTTTGTTAGGTAATCATCCATCCCCACTGCCAGGCATTCATTGCGGTAGCCCTCCACGGCGTGTCCTGTCATAGCAATGATGGGAACCCTGCTAATATGTGTGGCTGGTGGTTGGTTGCTGCCAGTAGATTGTTGATGATCATGCAACATCTCCCCAGGCTGAATTTGTCTTTTTTTGATTTCAATATTCCTGATCTGGCGGGTTGCCTCATAACCGTCCATCACCGGCATTTGGACATCCATCAGGATGAGCTGGTATTGATTTTTCTTGAAAAGATCCAATGCCTGAACACCATTTTCTGCCAGGTCCACATCGTAGCCTGAAGTCCTTAAATGGGTCATTGCCACCTCTTGATTTGTCGGATAATCTTCCACCAGCAGGATCTTAAATGATTTTCTCAGGTCTTTTGACTTCACATTCTCGGCAAATTCTTCCGCCTCTCTTTTGATCTGGACGGCTTCATCAATCGGTTGTCTGGTGAATACCGCCGTAAACCAAAAACAGCTACCCACGCCTACCTCGCTCTCTACACCGATTTCACCTCCCATCATTTCCACCAATTGTTTGGATATCGTGGTGCCCAGACCCGTCCCACCATATTTTCTGGTAGTCGAACTGTCTGCCTGGGTAAAGCTCTCGAAGATGCTCTCTGTTTTGTCTTTTGGTATTCCGATACCCGTATCTCTGACCAAAAAAAGCGGCTTGACACGGTCCCCAATATCTTCAGCCAGTTCTACTTCAATGGTTATCTCGCCCTTGAGCGTGAACTTGACGGCGTTCCCTACAAGATTTGTCAATACCTGTTTCAGCCGTACAGGATCGCCAATGACACCGGACGGGACATCTGGCGCCACAGCCGATCTGATTTTAAGACCTTTTTGATCAGCCCTATGTGCAAAGCTGTTTACATGATCGCTGATCATTTTTGTGAGATCAAACGAAACCTGTTCCAATTGCATCATTTCCGCCTCAATTTTTGAAAAATCGAGGACATCATTGATAAGGCCCAGCAACAAGTTAGACTCCGTTTGGATCGTCTGTAATATATTACGATGATTGTTATCCATGACTGTCATCATGGCTAATTCCGTCATCCCAATAATACCATTCAAGGGAGTCCTTATTTCGTGACTCATGTTTGCCAAAAATTTGCTCTTTGCCAAACTTGCAGCCTCTGCCGCCAATTTGGCCCGACGCATCTCCTCCGCCTCCTTCTTCGCCGTTATGTCCCTTGCAAGACCCCGGAATCCGACCTGATTGCCTTCCTGAGTGTTCATTAGGTGCGCAGACATCTCAATAGTCCTTTTTTCTCCGTTTTTTCTTGTCACCTGGTAATCCATTACGGTTGCGGGCCTTCCGGTTCGAAAGATTTCATTAAATACCTCAAACATCTTTGCGGAGGTTTCAGCGTCAGTGTATTCCCTGTTGTTCATATTCATCAGTTCAGCGCGCGAGTATCCGAGGATCTTGCAAACTGAATCATTGACAAAGGTGAGATTTCCGAACAAGTCAACCTCAAAGTAGCCTTCTTCAATGCCTTCAATTATCCTCCGGTACTTCTCTTCGCTCTCCTGAAGTTTTTGGAATGAGATGGCGTTAGCCATACTTATGGCCGTCTGGGATGCGACCCCCATCAAAATGTTTATGTCGCTTTTGGTATGGAGCTTTTTTGATCGGGCATTATCTACCATGATGACGCCCAAGCATTCATGCTCGTATAGAATAGGCACGCAGATAAATGAGTGCGTATGCATCTGCCTGACAAACTCCCTGCTTCTTTCAGAAAGATCCCCTTCTATTTCAGAGATGTCATTGATCAGGAATGGCTTTTGCTTCTTAAATGCCTCCACTACGGTTCCCCGTGATCGGGGATTGTCGAGGTGAAATCCCGCAATTCTCAGCACCTCTTCCATTTCGGGCTCATATCCGTAACCTCCCCTGTAAATAAGTCGTGTCTTATCCTTGTCAGGGGTCATGATCATGCCGCGATCAAAATCGAGGCGCTTCTGCATCACTCTAACAACAGACTCGATAAGTTCATCCGCATCCAAAATCGAAGAGGTCCCTTGACCGATTTCCTGAATAAGCAATGCATTATTGTAACGAATATTGATTTCATCCAAATGATTTTTAGCTGCATTGCCCTGGATTTCAATGCTTTTTGCCAGAGTGCCATTTTCAAGATATCCTGAATAGACCGACAAGGTCGTTGTGATGATTGCATAGATCAGGGTAAAAATAAGCCAGTGCGTGAATGGCAAAACAAAAAAAAGAGCCAGAGATGCCAAAACGCCAAGTAAAAGCGCATAATCACGTATGCGCTTCCACAAGAAAGGAGCTGGTTTTTCACAGGTAATGATATAGCGACAGCAGTCATCCCCTCTGTGAATACATGAGGGATGTTCTATCTTGGCGTAATTATGGGTGAATAGCTTTCCTATGGATTCAAAACTTCCTATCCGATTCTCACATTGGTAAGGTTTTTCATTGACGCCGGGTTTGGGAGTTAAGGCGATTTCAACTATGTTGTTTCCCAGCTTTTCTGCTTTGACGGTTGCGTGACGACTCATGCTTGAATGGATCCTCTCCATCAACATGTAAATCGAAGTCACAGTCATTAATCCCAATGTATACCGCTTTAACACACCGGATGCTTTAGACGAAACAGCATAACGACCCACCTTGCGTGAGATGTCTGGATCTCCCGTTTTTTGAGACAGGATTTCATGAAAAAGGTCCATCTGTCGCTGAGTTAGCCAGTGACCTTCGTCCTCAATTTCATAAAGAGGAATGCCTGGGTAGTTTAGGATCGAATCAATATCTATCTCTGGGAAATATTTCTCAATATATTCCAGATAGATTCTCAAAATCCTAGTATTATACAGGGGCTCATCTATTTTATCTCTGGAAGCCATGGCAGAGGACCTATAGAGTTTCTGTGCCTTTCATGGTTCCGGCGAAAAGCCGGAATCCGGAAATAAGATATAAAAAGCAGTTTCCCCCATTTATTGACAAAATACATCGATCCAGTGGTGGGAGTGGATTCCCAGACCCGGTTCTGAAAGCCTTTCATCTAACTCTTGACAGCCTTCAACCCCGAACAGCAAAAAGGAATACCCTCCCTCAATCCGCGAGAGATAAGTAGTGGCCGCAAAATGCTTTCCTGCGGCTGTGAGGATTTTTGTTTCGCCAACGTGAGCTCCCAACTGGCAAGGTACGTGAGCGGAGAGAGCTAATTTCGCAATAGCCCTCGATCTCAACAATCCACCGCACTTTGAGACCTTGATGTTGAAGATGTCGCATGCACGGCTCTCAATGAGCCTTTTCGCATCCGACAATGTGCACAGAGATTCATCGGCCACCACAGGTATTCCCGTCTCCTCCTTTAAGCAACGCATGCCCTCGAGGTCGTGAGCAGGAAGGGGCTGTTCCACTGCTGAGATCCGGAATTTCTTCAGTTCTTTCAAATGGAGACATCCCTGATCAAACTCCCATTTCCCGTTGACCTCAATGCGAAGGTCTATGTCTTCGCCGAACAATGATCTCAAAAAGGCGAGCCTTTCCACGTTCCATGACAGGTTGCCTCCGACAAGGACCTTCAGATTCTTTAAAGGATAATGCCGGATTCGTAGAAAAAGCTGACGAATCGCATCGGCAGAGAGAAAAGGAACAGAGATAGAATCGGCCGCGGCAGGGTTGAGCAAAGGGGCTCCTAAATAGAGGGCTATCGGCTTCTTTTCGAGTTGGCCTAGACCGTCCAGCAGAGCGATATCCACAGCGCCTAGTGCTGAATGGTAAGACTTGGAAGTTTTCTGCCTGCAGTAAACCTCCAGTTCGTTCAGAATGGATTCGACGTCTTGCAGGTTCCTGATCTCCCGGTGGAGAAGATGGGGGGCGAAAACATTTCGGATCAGTCCGGTAACGGAGGAGAGGGTCTCCCCGGTCACATAGGCACGGGGAGCACTTTCACCGCAGGAAAATAATCCGTTGTCATAGCCCACCCTGAGAATGACCGATTCAGATCTGGTGCGGAATGCCTGGCCAGAATGAAAAGCAATTTCAAAAGGCTTCGAGTCCTGATAAACCTCAATGGTTGAGATCTTCATTGAGTCGTCCTCATTGGGTCGACCATTCAGCATCCCAGTTGATCTCATCCTTTGTCAAGCCCAGCTCATCAAGAAAGGTTTCCATTATCGCAGGCTCTACCCTCTGCTCCATGCGAGTTCTTTCAAGAGCTTCTTCCCTCGACATCAAACCCTCTCGAATCAACACACTGTTCTTGATCGTTTCCTGAGTCAGCCCGTACTTCTTGAACTTTAGGTATTCCTTGATGGGAAAAAGGAGACAGTCAAAGTGGCTCTCATGCAAATCTTCAGGGTGGATCCATCCTATCTCTCTCTCAAGAATCTGAGGAATTTGACGAACATTCCAGTCAATGTAGTCGGGAAGCTGAATGAAATCCATGGCATACTCACCAAGCTGTTTATGGTCTTCGGTCCCGATTTGAGCCTGTCTTGGGTCCCGCAACTGCTTGAGACCCATGACTACATCCCTATTAATAAAGGGCTGGGACAAAACATCTTGCAATAATTCATCCGACAGGTTTTCAAAGAAATCTTGCATTGAGGTTACAGAAACACCTTGTTGAAATTCGTATTGCTTGGACCAGCCTCCGACCGCCAGGGGTGAGAAACCAAGGGAAATTCTCTGAGACCGGATGAAACTAGCTCCGATTAGATAGCCCAGGTTATTGCAGACAGAACAGAACTCTCCCCGATTTTTGAGAAAATGGACAAAAAGGCGCAAGAGTAAAGATTTCTTGGGCCGTATGGTCACAAGATCCATGTCGAGCTTATCGGCTGCATTCTCGATGTTCTGGATCGCATACTGGGATCGATACCCGATATCGTAATTGAAGCCCATCATCCTCAAATCATATTCCTTTTTTAAATAATAGGCGACGTAGGTGCTGTCCTTGCCTCCGCTCAACCCGATAATCGCATCATATTTTATATTTTGTCCTTTGTGAGCCAAGATAATTTTTTCAAGATCGGCTTTGTTCTTTCTACACTTAAGATGCCTTCCGTTTTCCATCTCTGCGCGACACAAGCTGCACATGCCCTTTTCATCGAATTCGATACCTGGATAGCTTCTCGGTAGAATGCAATTGATGCAGGTTTTGAGGTGATTCATTCATTTTCTCCTGGGACTATTCTGCTTTTTAAGGCGTTTATGAATTCTTTTTGTCCGATATACTGGCAGCAACAGGCAAACGATATGGTTAAAAAGCCGATCATCGGACCAAAAAGCGGAGATAGCTCGGTAGGTAGGAAAAAGAAAAGTGCAAGGGTCGCCGTCATCCCAAGCAGGACAGCATAATTCCTGACCTTTTTCCATCTGTGTGCAGGCCTTCTTTCCCAGGTGTCGACATAATGACAGTGGGGATCTCCCTTGTAGAAAAAGGCGGGGTGTTCCACCTTGGCAGGCTCCTTATTGACGAATTCTGCGATAGCTTTAAAGAAACCTATCCGGTTGTCACACTGGTAGGGCTTTTCGTCCTCCCCCGGTTTAGGGCTGACAATAATTTCCACCTTGTTGGATCCGACCTTTTTTGTTTGAACATCCTCTCCGCGTCTTAGAAGGGGATATAGTTTTCCCATCAATAAGCAAATAGATGTCAGGTTCATTAAGCCCAAGGTGTACTGTTTTGCAGCGCCGAGCCCTTTAGCGGATGCTGAAAAACGTCCGGCCTCTCTGGCAATATTGGGATTTCCTGTTTCCGACCGTGCGCTTTTATAAAAGGAATCCATCTGGCTTTGCATGAACCAGTGTGCCCCATACTGTATTTCAGATGAGGTCATTCCTGCCTGGCTTAAAATAGAATCAATGGTCAAATCAGGATAGTATTTTTACAGATATTCCACATAGGTTCTGATAATCCGGCTGTTGGATAGAGGATAATTCTTAATGAAAGGCCCTCTACCAATCCTTTATTCTGAATTTTCTTTTCATATATTCGACAAACTGTTCAACAAAACGGGCGTCATAGATCCACAATTGATAATGTTTTTCAAAAGGGATATCACTTGCCTTGACATCGTCGGAAGGGAAAAACAATAGAGATGCTTTTTCCATATGGTGTTCTACAAGCAACTGTCCAATGGCTGTTGATAAAATATTCCAGAACACATATTTCTGATTTATCAGCAATACCTGAATGCCATTGAGAAATTCAGAAAGATTAAAGCCGAAATCGGACTGATTGACTATCAGGACAGCCGCGAGTTCCCCTCGATATTCAAGTGAATATGCTCTCCATTTCCTCAGAAGACCGAGGCGACTATACGCCTCCTCAAATGATTTTTCACTATGGTTTTTCTGCGCAATACCGAGGGCATCAATAAGGAGTCCCCCTGAACGGTTACGGTAAAAGAGATTCAGTTCACACAGATTTATGCCTGAGCACTCGCTAAGGGACCATCCAATTGGGAGTTCGTTTGTGATTGCGGGGGCAGAATAGGGCATATAGCAAAAAAGGTCCATAGAGCAGATACCTATATTATAGCTTGACCTGGCAAATCCACCGAATATCTTTTCTGGGACTCTGTTCTCAGGGCGGAAGTAAACCATCATATAGTCTATCATAGTGGAAGGAAGTCGATGCATTTCATTAAGATAGCAAACAATCTGCTTCAACACAGTGAGTCCGGGGCTTCTCCCTTCGATGCGTTTGGCGGCATAGTGTTGAATGATCCAGGTTCGTTCATATGCTCTCAACATGGAAATGTGGCCATAAATCCGCCCGTTTTTTTGATACGTGACGTGTTTGGAGATCTCAAGGTCCTGCTGATATAGCTTGGACCAAGTCGCCTTAAAATGCTCCCTGTTCTGCTGAAGGATCCCGTATTTCTTGGGATATATAAATCCCGATTCAAAAAAAAACTCCCAAAGGGCATCCATGTCAACTTCTCTTGAAATATAGGCATGAGAATCAAGGGCATTGACCAATATGTGGGATAACTGGCTATAAGAGTTGATCTCCATATCGAGAATGGCAAAATCGGAGCGGGAGGTCCCCTCATCCTCTTCGTTACGGCCGGTTACCTGGGCAGAGCACTTCAGTCTTACGGAGCCGGCAAACTCTATTATTAGGTCGGGAATGATCATGCCCTCTATTAAAACCCCTTCATCTCTTTTTTCATAGACAGAAAAACCTGAAGTAGAGATATCCGAGACATCGAGTCGTATTCTTTCCCCAAAAAAGGGGTGGTCAAAAATGATTACAGGTGTTAACAAAATATTCTTGGCGGGTTTTCTGTTCTGCTCGCTCTCGGAAAAACTGACCTGGTTTTTTGCGGGTGCCAATACGACATCACTATAATATAAACCGTCCTGCTGACGAAGGCACTGACAGAGGCTGGAAAACAGATTTTGTTGATCTTTGCGTAACTGAACCATGGTCAAGGCACCCGAACCAGGCGACCAAGCAAAGCTGTTGGAAGGCAGGTGCCGTACCCTAACGCAAAAGCCCTTGGGGCTATAATCCAACAACTCGCCTTTGATCATTAGCCCTCTTTGTACCATCTCCACGTCTATTTTATCGCAGGAATAGCGCCTTATCTGACGCTGACCCACTGAATACCCTTTCTGGGGCAATTGAAGGGAAACCATCTCATTCTTCATTTTGGTTAGGGTGACCGGAATCAGTATTAGCGATTGCCCGTCATCGATGATGAGGTGAAGAAAGGTATAATGTTCCAAGTATGGTAGCGATGGGCTGTCCACCAACAACTGACAGGTCACTTCATTGTTCGTGCATGGACCCGGCTTTGCAGTTACAATTAAAAGGTCGTCGTATCTGGGATGACGCAACTGAACCAAGACATTCTTGTTCATGAAGTGAATATAATTAAGCTTATTTTTCAGTATTGCTTCATCGACTGACTTGGCTGACTCTAAGGCATTATTAAGATCATGATGTTTAAATAGCCAGGGTGGAGGCGTAAACTCCCTTCCTGCGCCAGACCGTTTTGATATCTCCATCTCGGGAATAAGCACTTCTTGATGCTTTTCTGGTTTGTTCAAGGACGAATCTAGGATATTCTCATTAGTTGGGGCCATGCTCACAGAGCTGTTTTCCTTCACTCTAATCTTTTAGTGGCGTAGAAAAAAGGAGACCTAAGGAGACCTTTAGTACAAGATATCCCCTCTTTATGAATCTTATCCGCAGAAGTTAATCGCAACGAGGCGTTGTTCAATTGACACAGTTGTTCTTTATCCGGTTGTTTTTACTGGTAAAACCAGCTGCTTTCTTTCATAAATGCCGTTCTGTTCCTTGCTTCGTTTAACATGGAACTCTAATGATATGATTCTAGAAAAATAACAAGGTCTCCTTTTTTCTACGCTACCAATATTTTAATCCGTTAATTTTAATTTTAAAAAAATATCAGTAGGATAGTCAAGTTAAAATTATTGATTTCTAAAAAAGGCTGAATTCAAATTGTGGATAATATATAAAGTTTTGGAGCGTGTCTTTCTTGATTCGACATAGACGAATCACAAAACTCAACATGTTCCTCAAAAGAGAATCTTGATCGACGAGATTTGCGAAAGCCAGTTTTTTGAGACACCCTCACAAAAATTGCGCCAGTATCTCCAGGTTTTTAGAGCAAAACCTATTTTTTTCTTGACACAAAAGGTTGAGCGTCTATAGTCTCCTCAGCGTTAGAGATCAAAAATAGCCGTTTTTAAACACTAATATAGAGAAGGTCCATGGAATTCTGGCGGGTTCCGTTTGATTCTGAAGGAATTCAGATTACCAAGGGCATCGTTCATATCCTGGAAGATCGGTGCAAAGGGTGTGGCTACTGCATTGAATTCTGTCCTCGGCATGTCCTCGAGTTTTCAACCAGGTTCAACGCCAAGGGCTATCATCCCCCGGCCGTCAGAAAACCGGATGAGTGCGTGAACTGCCATTTTTGTGAAATCATCTGCCCCGAGTTTGCCATCTATTCCCTTGAAGCGCCCATGGAACCGCCTGCCCCGAAAGAAAGAGAGGCAGCATGAAACCGGCCGTCCTCACAGGCGAGTATTTCATGACCGGCGATGTGGCCTGTGCGGAGGGGGCCCTGGCCGCTGGCTGCCGGTTTTTTGGCGGATACCCGATTACCCCTGCCACAGAGATTGCAGAGCATATCTCGGGAAGGCTTCCCGAGGTGGGGGGAACGTTTATCCAGATGGAAGACGAGATCGCGGCGATCGCCTCTGTCATCGGCGCCTCCTGTGCGGGCGTCAAGAGCATGACCGCCACCTCAGGCCCCGGCTTCAGCCTCATGATGGAAAACCTGGGCCTGGCCATCTGTACGGAAACCCCGTGCGTGTTGGTCAATGTCCAGCGGGCCGGCCCTTCAACGGGTCTTCCCACCCAGGGGGCCCAAGGCGATATGATGCAGGCCCGGTGGGGCTCTCACGGTCATTACGAGATCATCGCGCTGGCCCCGTCTTCCCCCCAGGAGACATTTTATCTCACCATCGAGGCCTTCAACCTGAGCGAGACCTATCGCGTCCCCGTCCTGATCATGACTGATGAGATGATCGGCCATCTGAGCGAGCGGGTGGTCATCCCGGATGCAAAAACCATTCAGACAGTCTCACGACCCCGGCCGAAAGGGAGAAAGGACCGTTTCCATCCCTACGAAGCCGGCCCCAACGGCGTGGCCCCCATGGCCGCCGCAGGCGAGGGGTATCATATCCATGTCACCGGACTCACCCATGATCAGCGGGGCTATCCCGTAATGACCGTTGAGGCCCAGGAATGGATGATGGACCAGATCGTGGGAAAGATCCGCCGGAACCTTGACGACATCATCCGCACAGAGGCCTACCGGCTCGACGACGCAGACATCGTGGTCGTGTCCTACGGGGTCTCCGCCCGGACCGGTCTGGCCGCTGTAGACGAGGCGCGGGATCAGGGAATCCAGGCAGGCCTCCTTCGGCTGATTACGGTATGGCCCTTTCCCGAGGCCCAAATTCGGGAGCTGGCCAAACGGGTCAAGGGGTTCCTTACCGTTGAACTCAACCTGGGCCAGATTCACCTGGAAGTGGAACGATGCGCCGCCGGCCGGGCCCCCTGCCATCTCGTGGGCCACTGTGGGGGCACCATCATCCCCCCGGACGACGTTATCCAGGCCTTGAAAGAACGCTTTTAAGAAAATAAACGCCGAACATCCAACATCGAACATCGAATGGAGACCAAACCACATTTACCTTAGTCGCGTTTGTCCTTTTGGTCCCTTTGACGATTACTCAACCTGACGGAACACCTTATGAACCCGCCCAAAAAACAGCTCGGCCATCCCCTCGATGATCTCCTTCGGACCGACCGGATCCCCCATATCTGGTGCCCGGGGTGCGGCATCGGCACGGCCTTTTCCGCCTGCCTGACCGCCATGAAGAAAAGCGGCATTGACCTCGAAAAGACGGTCGTGGTTTCGGGGATCGGCTGCTCGGGGAGGGGGGCCGGATATGTGAATCTGGATTCCTATCACACGACCCACGGCAGGGCCATCCCCTTTGCCACGGGGATGAAATTGGCCAACCCGGAACTCAATGTCGTGGTGTTCAGCGGCGACGGAGACCTCTTTGCCATCGGCGGCAACCATTTTATCCATGCGGCCCGGCGGAATGTGGACCTCACGGTGGTGTGCGTCAACAACTTCAATTACGGCATGACCGGGGGCCAGGTGGCGGCCACCACGCCATTGACGGCCAGGACGACCACCACGCCCATGGGCAATCCGGATGCCCCGTTTAACCTCCCCCTTCTGGCGTACGCATCCGGGGCCTCTTATGTGGCCAGGTGGACGGTCCTCCATGCTCGGGAACTCATGGAGTCGATTCAGGAGGCCATTTTGAACAGGGGATTTTCCTTTGTCGAGGTCCTTTCCCCCTGCCCGGTCAACTATGGCCGGCGAAATAAAGAGAAGGCCATCGACACGATGCACATCTACCAGAAGCGAACCATCATTCGAAATGACGCTCAACCGTGGGAGTTGGATATCGATTTTGACAAGGGGGTCATTCTGGGGAAATTCATTGAAGCCGAACGGCCCACCTGCAGCGACAGGTACGATGCGATATGCCGACCCAAGGAACTGTTGGAAGAGATGAAGGGTTCCAAGCCATGACGGAAGAAAAGAGGGGCGCTCGAAGGCAGGAGATTGTGTTCACCGGGTTCGGCGGCCAGGGGATCATCCTGGCAGGCCGCATCCTCGGCAAGGCCGCGGTTATCGGCGACCACCGTGAGAGCACCCTGGTCCAGGCCTACGGGCCGGAGGCCCGTGGCGGGGCGTGCAGCGCCCAGGTGATCATTGCCGATCAGCCCATCCATTACCCCTATGTCAGACGACCGGATGTCCTGGTCTGCATGTCCCAAGCCGGATTTGACAAATTTATCGGCCAGATGAAGGAGGGAGGGACCCTTCTGTTAGACAAGGACCTGGTCCAGCCCAAAGGGGTTTCCGGAGATTTTTTTTCCATTCCCTCCTCGCGCATGGCCGAAGAGATGGGAAGGATCATGATGGCCAACATCATCATGCTGGGGTTTTTTACCGCTGTCACCGGCGCGGTCTCTGTGGCGTCTGCCCGCGATGCGGTGATGAAATCTGTGCCCGAAGGAAGTGAGGAAATGAACGCGACCGCCTTCAACAAAGGGTGCGATTACGGACTGGCCGTGCTCAAGGGACGGGAGAAAAAGGCCAGCGGGAAGGGAGGGGTCTGACCATGACGCGTCCCAACGACCGCCTCTACAAGGTGATTATCGTCGGCGCTACGCCCGCGGGGATCGCGGCTGCCAGCAAACTGGGCGAACTGGGCATTCCTCTCACCCTGGTGGACCCGGATCCTGACCTGGACCAAAAACTGACCGACGACGCATGGCGACTCCCCTCCGGCGTGCCGTTTAACTTTGCATACCGTCCGGGCCTCATTCGAATCCGGCGCAATCCCGGCATTCAATCCGTCCTGCCGGCCCGGGTCCTGTCGCTCAAGCATACGCCCCAGGGGTTTCGAGCCGTCATTTCGACCTCTCGAACCTATATCGATCCGGAGCGGTGCGTCCTGTGCGGCCGCTGTGTCGATATCTGTCCCGTCACCCTTCCGGACGGGGGAAAACCGATACGCTTTTCCGGCCGGAGGGCCCTTCCAGGGGGTCCAGTCATCGAGAAGAGCCGTCAACCCCTCTGCCAGGCCAACTGTCCCTTAGGGGTCAATGCCCAGGCCTATATCGCCCTCACTCGGGTCAGCCGGTTTCACGAGGCCCTCGATGTGGTCCGAAGGGACAATGTCCTCCCCGGAATCTGTGGAAGGATCTGCACGCACCCCTGCGAGCCGGCCTGCCGACGGGGCGAACTGGACGAGCCCCTTTCCATTCGGGACATCAAACGGTTTGTAGCAGACTACGAGAGGGACCATCCGGCCGAAAGGTGGCGCACCTTTCCTTATGAACCGGGTGGCCGCGACATGCCTGCGCGAAAGGAAAGAATCGCCGTTGTGGGATCAGGGCCTGCCGGACTGGCTTCTGCCGCTGATCTGGCCCGGCTCGGCTACCCGGTGACCGTCTTTGAAAGGGAGGCTGAGCTGGGCGGCCTCCTTCGCTATGGAATCGGTCCGCACCGTCTCCCGAGGGAGGTCCTGGATGACGATCTCGACTATATCAGAAGGTGCGGGGTTTCCTTTGTTCCCTCCAGCGAGATCGACCTGGCCAATTCTGTGGGCCATCTTCGAGACGAGTTTGACGCCGTGATCGTGACCGTGGGCTCCTGGAACGACAGGAGACTGGGGGTTCCAGGAGAAGACCTGGCAGGGGTCGAAGGGGGACTGTCGCTGCTCAACCGGCTCTACCGCGATGGGGTTTCAACCGGACCTCAAGAGATGGCACATGCGGGGTTCAAAAAAGGAGAGGCCCTTGCCGTTATCGGCGACGGAAACGCCGCCTTTGATGCGGCCCGCACCCTGAAGCGGCTGGGCGCGGACGTCACCATCGTCTCCTGGTTTTCCGAAGACCAAATACCGGCCGACAGAGATGAGGTCAAACAGGCAACGGAAGAAGGGATCCGCATCATCGATCAGACCCAGGTGACGGCCTTTGCCGGCGAGGACGGGAGACTGACCCATCTGACCTGCCGGCCGACACAACCTGGTCCACCGGATGCCAAAGGGATTGCATGGCCGGTCATAGTCCCCGAATCGACGACCTTCGATCTCCCCTTCTCCAGGGCCGTTGTGGCCATCGGTCAGGCCGGTCCATTTCCAGCGGGGGGCCTGTCCGGTAAAACAGGGGAGCCTCTCCTTCAGACCACGTCTTACGGTTTTCTGAAGGTGGATGGCACGGGGCGGACCAGTATGGATGGCGTCTATGCGGCCGGGGATGGGGTAACGGGTCCTTCCAGCGTGGTCCAGGCCATGGCCTCGGGTCGACTGGCGGCCCGTGCGGTCCATGAAGCCCTGAGCGGCGAAACCATCCCCTTGAACGGGTCATCGCGGCCTGAAGACCGGGACTATCCCGGTATCCCCGAGGACATCCCTTCCCTTGCCCGACCCACCATGCCCGAAAGACAGCCCTCCAGCCGAAAGGACAACTTTTCGGAGGTTGCCCTGGGCCTCAGCGAGTCGCAGGTCCTGCTCGAGGCCGAACGCTGCCTTCAGTGCGGGATCTGTTCCGAATGTCTCCTCTGCACCGAGGCCTGTGGTCCTCTAAATGCGATCCATCACCAGGAGGAGGCACAGGAGATCATCGAACACGCCGGGGTTGTGATTATCGCTGATCCGAATGCCCTGCCGGTAAGGATCAAGGGAGAAGACGTGATCAGGGCCTATGGCCCCAGTGCCGCCAGGGCCGATGTGAATGCCATGCTCGTTCGCGGATTCGCCGCCGCGGCCCAGGCCCTGGTCCTGTTAGGTGGAACATCTCAGCGGCCGAGGGGTCGGGGCGTCTCGTTCCTTCCGCCGGACCCCGAGCTTTCCCCTGAGATCCGCATGGGGGTCTTCGTCTGTCGGTGCAACGACGCCTTTGGCTGGCTGGACGAGATGAATCGGTATGTGGAGGCACTGAGCCAAAGGGAAGAGATCGTCCATGCCGAGGTAATGCTGTCGGCATGTGTGGCTGACGGGACGGCGGCCATCCTGCGGGCGATCCGCGAAAAGGGCCTGACCCGGGTGGTACTTGCCTCCTGCGTCTGCTGCCCCCTCGACTTTGTTTGCAGCGCCTGCACGGATCAGCGCGGCCGATTGAAGGATGCCCTCTTTCATGGCACCGGCGTGAGCCGGGCCATGGTGGAGACCTGCAACCTGAGGGGGGAGGCCCTGAGCTATCTCGCTCACGACCGGGACGCGGCCCTGAAGCGATTTACCGGGCTGATCGATCGATCCATCGCGAGGGCAGGGACCCTTCGGCCCCTCCCTTCCCCGGTCAGACTGTACAATTTCGCGACCGCGGTGATCGGCGAGTCCGAAGCGGCGATCAGCAGCGCCCTGACCCTGGCATCCGCCGGTCTCGAGGTCTTTCTCTTCGGCACTCCGGAAAGACCCCTGTCAACCCGGTTGGACCACTCGAACATTCATTGTTTCGAAGGTTCCAAAGTCAGCGGCATGAGCGGCAACCTGGGCGATTTTCAGATCTTTGTCGAGAGCGGGGGTTTTTCTCAGACGATGCAGGTGGGGGCGATCATCCTGGGAGACAGGGCCAGAAGGTCGATCCCTTATATCCCTCAGGAAGGTCTTCCGAGCCTGATCCTTCCATCGTCCCTGCAGACGAGCGGCGTTCCGGGGATACCCTTTTCCTCGCCGGGGGCCACCCCGATTGCGGGGCTTTTCAAGGCCTGCCCATCGGGAATACCGGTGTCTCAGCGCCGGTCTGGCGCCGCTGCCGCAGCCATGGCCGCAGCCATTATGCCGCGGGGGCCGAGACAGAGCAAAGGATTTACCGTGGTGGTGGACCAGGACCGTTGCCGGGGATGCGGTCGGTGCACCCGTGTCTGCCCCTATCAGGCCGTGACCCTGCACCAAAACGAGGTAGGCGGATGGGTTGCAAGGGTGGACGAGGCCCTGTGCAAGGGGTGCGGCAATTGCATCTCCGTATGCCCCTCCAACGCCGCGGACAGCCCCTACCGGAACCAGGGCTATTTGGAGGAACTCCTCGGAGCGGTGATGGTCAGATCGACAACCCAACCCCTTGAGCCTTAAATCTTATGACCGATTTTAATATTATTCTCTTCATGTGCAACTGGGGGCCGCACGCGGCCTATCAGACGCTGCAGGATACGGCGGCACGGATCCCGGATGAGATCCAGATGGTCCGCATTCCCTGTGCCGGAAGGATCAGCAAGGCCCTCCTTCTCAGGTCCTTTGAGATGGGGGCTCACGGCGTGGCCCTGGTGGGGTGCCAACCCGGTTCCTGCCGGTACGGCACCGGATCGTTCAATGCGCAGGCCCATGTGGAAGATGCCCGGGGGATTTTGGAACTCCTGGGACTCGGAAAAGACCGACTTCGCCTGGCCACCTTTCTCCCGAATGAACCGGAACGTCTCCTCGCGTTTCTTCGGGACTTTTCATCGGAGATACGGCAGATGGGCCCCAGCCCCATCGCCCCTGCCGGGCAGAGAATTCCGGTGCCTGAAGGGGAAGAAATAGTGCAGGAAATCGTGTCCGCCCATGATGTCTATGCCTGCCAGGATTGCGGAAAATGCTCCTCCGCCTGCCCCCTGACCCTCGCCGGAAAGCCCTTCTCTCCCCGGCGGATTGCCAGCGAGGTGATTGCCGGGCACATCGACGACCCCACTGTCCAGAAGGACATCTGGTCGTGTCTCACCTGCGGACTGTGTTATGACCGTTGCCCCTCGGCCGTCAATTTTGCCGAGTTCATTCGGGACCTGCGCCACTGCCTGGCACTGAGAGCCGCCAGCAACTACACGGCCCACGGAGGATTTTTTCAATCCCTGATGCGGACCATGACGTCGGAAAAACTCCCGATCCGACACTGGGACTGGCTTCCCGAGGACGTTCAGACGGACTCAACCAGCAAGGTCCTCTTTTTCGGGGGATGCGCCCCCTATTTCGATATTTTTTTCAGAACCCATCTGGGGGTCAAGACCCGCGACATCCTGGTGGACAGCCTGCGACTCCTCAATTTTTTCGACATCCATCCGGCCCTTCTCATGGATGAGCGATGCTGCGGTCACGACCTCCTCTGGTCCGGGGACCGGGAAAACTTCGCAAAGCTGGCGCAGCTGAATGTACGCTCCTTTCGCGACATGGGGATTGAAGAGGTCATCACGGCCTGTCCCGAGTGTTATCACACCCTTGCCAGGGACTACCCGCAGCAGGGGGTCGAGCCGGGGTTCAAGGTCACCCACATCTTTGATCTGATCGAAAAGGAGATCGACAAGGGGGCCATTAGTTTCAAGGAACTGGACAGGAACCTGACCTTTCAGGATCCTTGCCGGTTGAGCCGATTTGAACATCAGGCAGACCTGCCGAGAAAACTCATTCGGCGGTTGAACCCCGTCTCATTCAACGAGATGCCGGAACATGGGGCCAGCGCCATCTGTTGCGGCAACAGCGCCTGGGTCGGGTGCGATGCATTCAGCAAGGCCCTTCAGGTCAAGCGCCTTCGCCAGGCCCATGGCACAGGAAGCGACCTGCTCGTCACGGCCTGTCCCAAGTGTCAGATACATCTCCGCTGCGCCATGGAGGACCCGTTCTTGGGCGAGGAACTGCAAATGGATATGCTGGATCTCACAAGCGTTCTGGCCAAGACCATCCAGTGGGAGTAGCACGTCTTTTAGATTTTCGACTTTGGACTTTGGATTTTCGACAATGGAACAGAATACAGTCATAAAAACGGATGAAGACTCGAAGCAGACCGCTCGAATTGGTGTCTATGTCTGCCACTGCGGCCTGAATATCGCCCAGACGGTGGACTGCCGGAAAGTGGCCGAAGAGGCCGCTCTTCTGAGCGATGTGGTCGTCTCGAAGGATATCGGGTATGCCTGTTCGGAACCCGGCCAGCAGCAGATGAAGGATGACATTCAGGAGTATGAGCTGGACCGGGTGGTGGTGGCATCCTGTTCTCCGCGGCTCCACGAACCGACCTTCAGGCAGATGCTTCAGTCGGCCGGCGTCAATCCCTACCTCCTGGAGATGGCCAACCTGCGGGAGCAGTGCAGCTGGGTCCACATGAAGGACCCCGAGGGGGCCACGCGCAAGGCCCAAGACCTGGTCAAGATGGCTGTTTCGCGAATACGGCTGCTCCATCCCCTCCACGAGGATACCCTTCCCCTTACCAAGAGGACCCTGGTGATCGGCGGCGGCGTGGCAGGGATTCAGGCGGCCCTCGACCTGGCGGACAACGGCTACGACGTGGTCCTGGTGGAAAAGCGGCCCACCATCGGCGGGGTCATGGCCCAGTTGGACAAGACCTTCCCCACTATGGACTGTTCCATCTGAATACTCGGGCCGAAAATGACGGATGTCGGTCGACATCCTCGAATCACCCTCCACACCCTCAGCGAAGTGGTCGATGTCAAGGGCTCTGTGGGCAACTTCGATGTCCGTATCCTGAAGAAGGCCCGCTATGTGAATGAAAAGGAATGCACCGCATGCGGCGAATGCGCCAAGGTCTGCCCCGTAGTGCGGCCGGACGAGTTCAACCTGGGTCTTTCGTCCCGACGGGCCATCTTTTCTCCGTTTCCCCAGGCGGTTCCCTCGGCGTATGTCCTCAATGTCAGTGAGTGTCTCGGCAACAATCCGGTGGTGTGCGGCAAGTGTGTGGAGGCCTGCGACAAAGGGTGTATCGATTTTCATATGTCCGACGAGGAGATCGTGGAAACTGTCGGAACTGTCGTGGTGGCCACAGGGCTTGAAGTCTACGACCCGACAGAGATGGATGAGTACGGCTACACCCGGTTCGAAAATGTCCTTACCAGTCTCGAATTCGAACGTCTCATCAATGCCGGTGGTCCGACCGGCGGAGAGGTCCTGCGGCCCACCGACGGGCGACGTCCGAGGTCCATCGGATTTGTGCAGTGCGTGGGGTCCCGATCGGCCACAAAGGGCGGACGCTACTGCTCCAATATCTGCTGCATGAACACCATAAAGAGCACCCTCATGCTCAAAGAGCACTATCCCGAGATGGATATCCATGTCTTTTACATTGACATTCGGGCCTTTGGAAAGGGGTTCGAAGACCTGTACACGCGGAGTCGGCGGTTGGGGGTGCGTTATCTCAGGGGGCTGCCGGGAACGGTAGAGGAGACACCGGACAAGACCCTGAAGGTATCGGTGGAGAACACGGCCACCGGCAAGCTCGAAACCCACAATCTGGATATGCTGGTCCTGGCCTTAGGAATCAAGCCGGCATCCAGCACCCAGCGGCTTCAGGAGATGCTGGGGCTCCAGTCGACCCCGGACGGGTTCTTTTTGGAGGCCCATCCCAAGCTCCAGCCGGTGGATGCCGCCACTCGGGGCGTCTTCTATGCCGGATGCGCCGAAGGCCCCAAGGATATCAAGGAGAGCGTGACCCAGGCCTCGGCCGCCGCAGCACGGGCCATTCGGCTGATGCACAAGGGGGAGATCACCACCGAACCGATCACCTCCGTTGTGGTGGCCGAGGCGTGCAAGTCGTGCGGCAAATGCGCGGAGGTCTGCCCCTACAACGCCATCACCGTCGATATCAAGCGAAAGACGCCGGCTGTGGTCAATACGGCCGCCTGTGCCGGGTGCGGGACCTGCGCGGCCGAATGCCCATTCGACGCCATTGTCATGAACCACTTTACCGACGGGCAGATCATGAATCAGGTCCACGCCCTTCTCGAAAATGACCCGAAGGAAAAGGTCCTGGCCTTTGCCTGCAACTGGTGCTCCTATGCCGGGGCCGACTTTGCCGGGGTCTCCAGACTCCAGTACCCCCCCAACGTGCGTCTCATTCGAACCATGTGCTCCGGGCGGGTGGATGAGAAATTCGTCTGGGAGGGGTTTAAAATGGGCGCCCCCGTGATCCTGGTAAGCGGGTGCCACATCGGCGACTGCCACTATATCGATGCCAACCACTGGACTGAAAAGCGGGTCGCAAAAATACGCAAAAAAATGACTAAATTGGGGATGCGGCCGGAACGGCTTCAACTGGAATGGATCAGCGCGGCCGAGGGGGTCCGCTTTGCCCAGGTCATGCAGCGAATGGAGGTCCTGAGGGAGGCGGTATCCCTTGAAGAGATCGCGGAGACCGTCCGGGTCCTGACAGAATGATTGGCGATGGGGGATTGTTTTATGGCGATTGAGGCAACGCTTCCGCAATAGCGTTGCCTTCCATTGGGCTGGTCCTCAGTGCCGGGCAACTGATAAATCTGGTCAGACAGGACAGGCGCCAGCGCTCGGATTTTGGGTTTCAGGACACCCAGTCCCCCTTGCTTACTCAACATCCAATAACCGAAGCAGGTTTCAGGCTGTTTTTAATCGACAATCATCCATCGTCAATCATCAATCCTACACATGTCCCCTGACCAGCAAATACCCCTCCTGAAGACCATCTTCAGCGGCCGAATGCTCGTGGCCCTGCTCATGGGCTTTTCCTGCGGCATGCCCCTTCTGTTGACCATCACGGTCCTTCAGGCATGGATGACAGAAGAAGGGGTGGACTTGACCGTCATCGGGCTGATGGCCCTGGTCGGGCTTCCCTATACGATCAAATTTTTCTGGGCCCCCTTTATGGACCGCTATACCCTCCCTTTCTTAGGCCGACGGCGGGGGTGGCTCCTCACGGCCCAACTGGCCCTGGCCCTGGCCATCGCAGGCGTGGGCCTGACAGACCCGGCGAGCAGTCCCTGGATGGTGGCCGTTGCCGCATTCCTGGTAACCTTTTTCAGTGCTTCCCAGGATATCGTGGTGGATGCCTACCGAAGGGAAGATCTCTCGGACGAGGAACTGGGACTGGGTTCGTCCCTCTACGTGAACGGCTACCGGCTGGGCATGCTCCTGGCCTCCGGGGGCGGTCTGATCCTGGCAGACTACATCCCTTTTTCCTCGGTTTACCTCATCATGGCCGGCTGCATGCTCCCGGGTGTCCTGACGACCCTTCTGGCCCCGGAGCCCCCGCTCCCTCCGGGGGCCCCCAGGCGTCTTCGAGAGGCCGTCATCGATCCTCTGACAGAGTATTTCAGCAGGGAAGGGGCCCTCTGGATCCTGGCTTTTATCCTCCTCTACAAAATCGGCGATACCATGGCCAGCGCCATGACCACACCCTTTTATCTCGACATCGGGTTTTCCAAGACCGAGATCGGGGCCGTGGTCAAGCTCTTCGGTTTCTGGGCAACGGTGGTGGGAAGCCTGGTCGGCGGGGTGATCATGCTTCGGCTCGGAATCAATCGGTCCCTCTGGATCTTCGGCGTTCTTCAAGGGATATCCACGGCCGGGTTTGCCTTTCTGGCGCACGTCGGGCACAGTATTCCTCTCCTCTCCGGGGTCATCGCCTTTGAAAACCTGAGCGGCGGCATGGGGACAGCGGCCTATGTGGCCTTCATGGCCAGCATCACCAACAAGCGCTTCACCGCCACCCAGTACGCCCTTCTCAGCAGTCTCATGGGAGTTCCAAGGGTGATAGCCTCGGCTCCCACCGGCTTTCTGGCCAAACACGTTGGCTGGGAGGGCTTCTTCATCGCCTGCACCCTCATCGCCATCCCGGGCATGCTCCTCCTCTTCAAGTTCGCCCCGTGGCGGCCTCCCTCTCCCCGATCGCGTGATGAGGAGGGCTGAACGTGCTATTGAGAACCACCTCAGAGGGCATGACAAAGACATTCAGGTCATTTTCAGGACAATCCGGCAGCTCGTAACGCCGCCAGAAAAACCGAGGAAGAAGATCGGATTCGAGGTCAGCGAACCCAAAGGCCGGTATGGAAAAGGAAGCATGAAAAGGGAGGGGTGAGGGCCGGCACATCTTTCCTGATGTAGGCCGTGGTGGTCACCACATCGTACACAGGCGCAAACGCCACGGTGTCGCCACCTGGTTCCCTCCGGTCACTCGAATCACATGTGGCGCAAGGCCGCTTTCTGGATCATCTGGGCGAATCCGGCACCCAGGGAGAAGAGGGATCCGATGGACAGATTTTGGTCTGCAGTCTCGTCGAAAAATACATTGAGGCTCGAGGCCATGCCCTCTTCCGGAGACCAGTAGCAGATCATAGCGGGCACCCTGGGGAGAAAATGAAGGACGACTGAAACGTCCGATTGGAATTGCCGTTCCACCTGATTTCCGTCAAAGACATGCACCATAGTGTCAAAGAGATCCGTATCACTGTCGGCCATCCGCTTCATAGGTTCCTCACATCGCTTTTTGAAGAGGGGATACCGGGCCCGGCCCCCGCTCACCTCCCGAAAGGACACCCAGTTGCCGGTCGGACGGATACCCCTTCCGCGAATCACATAGTCGAGAAACGGGGCCGCCACCCAAGGATTGATGTGAATGTCGGAATAGAGGCTGCCGCCCTTGTCCACCGAGAAATCCTTTCCCAACACCTTGACCATCAACCTGCCGTTCGAGAAGCGGCCGCCGACCCGATCGGCCAAGGAAGGAAGGTCGATCCGGGCGACCTTTCTTTTTAGGGCCTCAAGGGCTTCGTGCCGATCGTCATCAACGCCTTCGGCCCTTTGAGGCTTTCCTTTATAATGCTCAGCAACCACAGGGTCGAGCCTGGGACACTCATCCAGGCTTTTCCACCCCCGAAAGACCGCGCTCGCAAACGCCAGGCAGGTCCTTTCCCCGCACTCCCCGCAGTTGGATTTATCGAGCAGTTTGAGGATAGCCAGAGGACTTTTCACGGTGGTCATTTCGCCACGCTCCTTTTCCGATGCCTTGAGGCCTTTATTTTGCAGGGCATATAGAAACCCACTGATTTTATAAACAGTTATGGGGTCTTCATATCTTACTCGTACGTTTTTAGTTACGGAAGGAAAGGTTATGGTAATATCCTTATTTATCATTCGTGCCTTGAGGTGGGATGGAGAAATGGCAAGGAACAAATAGGAAACGGGCGCATTTGGAAAAAGTTGTAGGGATAATTTATCGCATGATTCCGTGGCGCTGCATCTTTCGTCTCAAGGTGTTTTTATCGATTCCCAGTTCCTGGGCTGTGGTCATCTTTTTCCAATGATTCCGTTGAAGGGTTTGTTCAATGGTGCGCTTTTCAATCTCCTTAAGGGTGAAGCCCGTCGGAACCAGCATCGAGTGGTCCTGCGGAATCAAATGCTCGGGGAGATGCTGCAAAAGGATCATCTCCCCCTGAGAAAGCACAAAGGCATGCTCGATGGCATTTTCCAGCTCTCGAATATTTCCTGGCCACTCGTACAGCATTAGGGCGGCCATCGCCTCCTGGCTTATGCCGACAATTTTTTTGCCATTCAATTGGTTGAACCGGTCAATGAAGTGATCCACCAGAATAGGGATGTCTTCTTTCCGTTCACACAATTCCGGCAAATGGACCCTGATCACATTGATGCGGTAGTACAGATCTTCGCGAAACCGGCCCTGTTTTGTCAGCTCTTCCAGATTTCGATGGGTTGCCGCAATCACACGGGCATTGGTCTCAACCGTCTTTGTGGATCCCAAAGGTTCGAACACCTTTTCTTCCAGAACTCTCAGGAGACGAACCTGAACAGCCGGCGATACATCGCCGATCTCGTCCAATAGGATCGTACCGTCCTGGGCCAGGGCGAATCTTCCCGGCTTGTCCTTTTTGGCATCCGTGAAGGCGCCGGCCATGTATCCAAACAGCTCCGATTCACATAGGGTTTCCGGCAGGGCGCCGCAGTTGACGGCGATGAAAGGGCCATTTCTTTTAGCGCTGTTATTGTGGATGGCCCTGGCAAACAGTTCTTTTCCGGTGCCGCTGGCGCCTTGGATGAGAATGGTGCTGTTGCTTGCTGCGATCTGGGGAAGGACGGAAAAGATCTTCAGCATCTTCCCGTTCTTACTGACAATATCTTCAAAGGAATGCTGTTTGAGGAGTTCCCGGCGAAGTCGATGGACCACGGTCAGATCGCGGAAGGTCTCAACGCCGCCGATCACCTCGCCTGAATCGTTCCTCAGGAGGTTTGTGTTGACGCTGATCGGGATCACCTTTTGATCGGCACGGACAATACGAACCGGCATATTCCGCACAGGAGTCTGCGTACGAATGGTCTGGCTGAGGGTGCAGTCGGTCTTGCAGACATCGGCCCTGAAAACCTCAGAACAGGGCCTGCCGACCGCCTCTTCTCTTGAAATGCCGGTAATTTTCTCCGCTGCCTTGTTGAAAGAGGTGATCCGCCAACTCAAATCCACCGTAAAGACGCCATCGCCAATGCTGTCCAATATTGTTCGGTAATGTTTCTTGACCGATTCCAAGGGGTTGCCTCAACGGAAGCATCATTACGTAAACTTGCAGACCGATCTACCCAAGCTTCCATAGCGGAGGCCTGAACAACCAATCCAACCGTACTCGTTGCAACCTATTTGTGAAAGCGTGGGAGGTAGCTGCGAGAGCTTCTAAAAAACTAAAGGAAGCTATCAAAAACAGAACCCTCCCGTCAATCGAAAATCGGCATAAAGGTGCGTTCTGTTCCCTTTAGTGATCGTAAACGGGTTATTCTGTTTCCATTGTCAAAAAACTTTTTCTGCGATAGAAAGGGAGATAGGCCTATTTATCTTAGATATCAATATATTATAAACAGGCAGTTCGTTTAAAATTCTGTGGTATAAAACTTGCTGACCCATAAGAGATATTTCCTTTTTTTAAACCCGCGCCAAAACAGAAGGAGTTGGAATCATGAAATCGGTCAAATTTGCAATCGGCACAGCGCTGGCACTCGTGATGTCTCTTGTCTCCCTGGGGGTTGGGGTCGCCGGCGCCCAGGAAATCACGGACTGTTTCTACCTAAAGAGCCTCCATTACACCGCGGCGGGAATGGAATACTGGTACAAGGCGGAGCAGGGCGGTCTTGAAAAAATCACCGGCATCCCCTACGACAAGCTCAGCTGCAAAGGGTGCCATAATGGAGGATGCGATGTCTGCCACAAGGCCGAGAAAGTCCAAAAAGAGTGCAAGCAGCTCTCGTATACCAAGGAAGCGGCCACCAAGTTGAATATGTGCCTGAAGTGCCATGCCCGCGAGAAGTCAATGATCGGCCTCGACCATAAGGCCGGCTAGGACGATGTCCATATCGCCCAAGGCATGGGCTGCACAGACTGTCACTCAGCCCGCGAGATGCATGGAGACGGCGCAAGCTACGTTTCTCTGAAACAGCCCGGAGCCATGGACACCCAGTGTGAAAAGTGTCACGACGAGGTCAAACCGACCGAGTCGCACAGTGTGCATAAGGATCGACTTGACTGCAAGGCCTGCCATGTGCGTCACGTGGTGTCCTGCACCAACTGCCATTTCGACCATATGGCCAAAACCGGCGAGCGCAAGGCGCGGCCGGTCCATGACTGGGTGTTTTTGATGAACTACGAAGGAAAGGTCTCTTCTGCCAATATGCAAACCTTCTTGGTCGGAAAGAACAAGACGTTTCTCATGTTCGCCCCCCACATGAGCCACTCCATCATGAAAAAGGGCCGGGATTGCGAAACCTGCCACGCCACTGACATCGTCTCCCAGACGCAGAAAGGCGCTGTGAAACTCACCTGGCAGGAAGATGGCAAGCTGCTGAATCTCAAGGGCGTTATCCCGGTGGTCGACGGAGTGGACTACAGTTGCGCCTATGATGATTTCGTAGACGGCAAATGGGTTCCGGTCAAGGACCCGCTCAAGCCCGTGGTCCAGTATGTGGGTTACGGCACGCCGTTGAGCAAGGAACAGCTGGCCAACATGGCCAAAAAGCACGAAACCCATCCGGTAGTCATTCCGCAACCCAAGAAATGATAACGACGAAGCGCTTAAACAACCTCTTTTCTACACCCACCAAAAACAGGAAGGCGCGACGTATCATCTAGCCGCGCCTTCCCCCACCCCGGGGGGCCAGTTGACCATCATCTGAAGCGCATCTCAGCTTTCGCTCACTTGGGTGTCTCAAAACGATCCAGATATCGGCCGTAGCCCTCTTTTTCGAGATTTTCTTTCGGGATAAATCGAAGAGACGCTGAATTGATGCAATATCTTCTTCCCGTTGGCTCAGGGCCGTCTGAAAATACGTGTCCCAAATGGGAATCGCCTTGACGGCTTCTGACCTCGGTTCGGACCATCCCCATCCTTCGATCTTCCTTTTCGGTGATATTGCCTGGTTCAAGGGGTCTGGTGAAGCTGGGCCATCCGGTTCCCGAATCGAATTTGTCCAAGGAAATAAACAGCGGTTCCCCAGAGACCACGTCCACATAGATGCCAGACCTTTTGTTGTCCCAATACGGATTTTGAAACGGCGGCTCGGTGCCCCCGTCCTGTGTCACGTGATATTGCATCGGGGTCAGCATCTCCTTCACGAGGCTGTCTTCGGGTTTTTTGTATGAATCGCTGCCGCTCGATGGAGCCTTTCTGGACGCCATTTCTGATCTCTCCCATATGCCCCGCGTAAACCCGTCCCTCCCCGATCCCAATCGATATTGCCGATACCGCATGGGGTCTTTTTTGTGGTAGCCCTGGTGATAATTTTCGGCCGGATAAAATGTGGTGAGCGGCAGGATGTCCGTGACGATCGGTCGGTTAAATATTCCTGAGCGGCCAAGGGCCTCCTTTGAGGCCTTCGCAAGCTTTTTTTGGTCGTCATTGTGATAAAAGATGATGGTCCGGTACTGGGGCCCTCTGTCAACGAACTGACCGCCCGCATCGGTGGGATCCACATGCCGCCAGAATATATCCAGCAATTCTCCGTACGAAACCCGTCTCGGATCGTAACGCACCTGTACGGCCTCCACATGACCGGTATTCCCGGAGCAAACCTCTCCATAGGTCGGATTTTCAGTATGTCCACCCGTGTAGCCGGAAACAACGCCGACCACCCCTTCCACCTTCTCGAAATCCGATTCCATGCACCAGAAACACCCCCCTGCAAATGTGGCGGTTTCCAGGTTCCTTTCATTTTGGTCCATCAAAACGGTACCTCCCTCTTTTGCAATCCCCCAGCATGGCCATCCCAACATCAAAAAGAGCAACACTACCATCACTGTCGGTTTTATCATTTTCCACCTCCGCCGAAGGGATGACTCCTCCTACAAGTCCCTTGCGTCACCTCGCCTGTGGGATGCATATTCCCGCAACTGAGGCAAAAATTTATGATTGGCCTTGGGCAGAGGATAATTATCCAGTTCGTGAAGCGAGATCCAGCGATGATCTACGGGTCCGTTCAGACTGACCCTTCCGGAGACATATGAACAACAGAAGACATCCATCACAATCCTGAAATGGGTGTAGGCGTGTTTGACGCTGCAGAGGTGTGAATCCACTTTGACGGTCAGATTGACCTCCTCCTTCAGCTCTCTCACACAGGCAGCCTCGGCCCTTTCCCCATCCCGAATTTTTCCCCCTGGAAATTCCCACAGGCCTCCCAGCAATCCTTCCGGCCTTCGGCGGGTGATGAGTACCTCGCCATTCTTAAAGACGACACCCACCGCAATCGAATGCTGAGGGGTTGGCCCCTTTTTTACCTTTTTTGGAAATTCCGAGACTCGACCGGCCTGTTGCGCCGAACAGAAGCCATTCACGGGACATTCGGTGCAGATCGGTTGCTGGGGCCTGCAGACCATAGCCCCCAGTTCCATCACGGCCTGATTGTAAGTCCCCGGATCCTGGCGGTCCAGAAACTTTTCAGCAGACAGACCGAAGCGCTTACTGAATGCCGATTGGTTTGCCGGATCTTCCAGAAGGAGGAGGCGGGCAAGGACGCGTTTTACATTGCCGTCCACCACCGGGTATGGTTTTCCAAAGGCTATGCTGAGTACGGCCGCCGCGATGTAATCCCCCACGCCGGGCAGATTCCGAAAGTCTTCCCATTTTTCTGGAATCATCCCCTCGTACTGCTCGACAACCATGCCTGCGGACCTGAAGAGATTACGGGCACGGCCGTAATATCCCATCCCCTCCCACACCTTCAGGACCTCTTGCACATCTGCCCCGGCCAGGTCCTGAATGTCTGGAAAACGTTTCAAAAAACGGCGATAAAAAGGCAAAGCCGTGTTGACCTGGGTCTGTTGGAGCATGACCTCGGAGACCCAGATCCGGTAGGGATCCGTTGTGTTTCGCCACGGCAACTCCCTTTTGTTGACAGTGTACCATTCTATCAATTTTTTACGGAACGTCTCAATCTGCCTTTTTGTCATGTCAATTCAGGGAGTTTTACAAATCTGCCTTTTATGGCCAAGCATCATTGAAAATCTTTCAATATCGTCTGACCTTCCATCTCGGAAACGTCCAGTTTCTCAGCAATTGCCCGAGTGATCTTCGTAAAACCTTTCGTATCCCCCAACATGATGCAGCCGACAATCCGTCCTTTATCCATGACGATTTTCTTGTAAACCCCTTCACCTGTGGCCACCCGGGCCTCCAGTTCATTGTCACCATCGATATTGCCGGCAGAGGCCAGATCTATCCCTGCCACCTTGAGGGTATTGGACATGGTAGTCCCTTTATAAGCGATATCCTCTCCCGCCATGTTCGCGCCGGCAATCTTTCCCTGCTCCATAGCGGCCGGCCATATGCCATAGGGAATTCCTTTGAATTCAGCCACGTCGCCCGCCGCATAAACGCCCGATTGGCTGGTCTCCATCCGTTCATTTACCTGAATGCCCTTGTCCCTGTCGAGACCCAGGGATTCAGCCAGCTCCATGTTGGGACGCACGCCGGCGGAAATGATGACCATCGCTGTTGACAATTTTTCACCGCCTTCCAGAAGGACGCCGTCCACTCGATCCTCTCCAGTGATTTCCTTTGTCTTGGCCCCCAGTCTGAAGGAAAATCCCATCTCCTCCATCATCTTCTGGAGCCTCTTTGCCCCTTCCGTGTCCAGTTGCCTCGGCAGGAGTCGCGGAAAGAATTCTACGACCGTCACCTTTTTCCCGCATTTTCGAAGCGCATTCCCCGCCTCAAGACCCAGCAGACCGCCCCCGATCAGGACCACCTCCGCAATTTCCTTGCCATAGGCCGAGATGTCGCGTGCATCCTGGATAGAACGCAGGGCAAATACGCCCTTTTTGTCCGCGCCCTTGATGGGTGGAATGAACGAATGGCTCCCGGTGGCGATTAGGAGCGAGTCATAGGAAATCCTCTCCCCGTTCTCAAAAATGACGACCTTTTCCTCTGGTTCTGCTGCCACAACACGGGCGTTCAGTTTTAAGTCAATCCCCTGATCCAGGTACCACGATGATCCTTTGGCGACCAGGTCCTGTTCGGAAAGATCTCCTGAAAGATATTCGCTCAGCCGGATCCGGTAGTAGAAGGGGATGTCCTCATCCGTAAGGATCGTGATACGCCCGTTTTTGTCCTTCATTCGAATAGTTTCCGCGGCAGTTGTCCCGGCAACGCCGTTTCCCACAATCAGATAATGATTCATCGGTCTTAGCCTCCTTTCTGGAGTGATGTATCGGTCGGTACAGTCAATATTTTTTGACATCCAGCAAACTTTTTTATAATATGGGGATTAACAATAACCTTAGCAAGGAGAAAATCATGAGCTTTCAATCATTTGAAGAAATCGTTCGCTATGCTATCGACAAAGAGGAGGAGGCCATCGCCTTCTACGAAGATGCCAGCAACCAGGAAAGTTATTCCGGGGCCAAAAAGGCCTTCGAGGATTTCGCCAAAGAGGAACGAAAACATAAAGCCCTGTTGGAGGGTCTCCTCACGGGTGAAACCAGGTTGTCTGATTACAGGTTTGAATGGATTACGGATATCAAGCGAAGCAATTATATCGAGGATATGAAATACGAAAAAGGTATGGGCTATCCGGATATCCTGAGGCTCGCTATGAAACGGGAAGAAAAGGCCCTTCAACTCTATAGAGATCTGTCCGAAAAGACTGATAACGAGGAACTGCTAAAGGTGTTGAAGTTGTTGCGTCAGGAAGAGGCCAAACATAAACTGGCCCTCGAAACGCTTTATGACGATCACATGGCAGCGTTAGGGGATTAGGCAGAAACCTCGAGATGGTGGTGTATTCGTAACACCGGTTTCGCTGAGTTTCGCTCGGTTCTACCCAACCAGTGGGTCGCAACCACCCTTCAGTAACCAGCCTCCAGCTTCATCCAAGGAGTCCGTAGAAGTGGCTGACAAAACAGAACAAAATCTCGCTTATGCCTTTGCCGCCGAATCAAAGGCCGCGGTTCGAAACGACGCCTTTGCCAAAAAGGCCGAGTCAGACGGCTATCCCCAGATTGCACGCCTTTTTCGAGCAATAGCCGATGCGGAATCTGTCCACGCCCGCAGATACCTTCGCCTGATGCGAGGCAAAGTCGGCTCTACAGAGGAGAATATTGAAACGGCCTTTCAAAATGAAATCAAGGCCAACGTGGAGGAATATCCCAAACTTATCAAAGACGCATCGGATGAAGGGAAGGAGAGCGTATCCAATGCCTTTTCCCAGTCCCGCGACGTTGAAACCCGCCATGCCGAGCTTTACAAAAAGGCCATGACGGACATGCTGGCGGATCGGCATACCGTCTATTATGTATGCCAGGTGTGTGGCTACGTCAGCGAGGACGAGGCCCCTGAAAACTGCCCCGTCTGCGGGGCGGTCAAATCAAAATTCAAACCCGTGGATTAGCTGATCCCCACCCGCCAGCCCCCCTTCAGGGAAAAAACCCTAAGAGTTCATCTCTCAAAATCGACAACCGATAGGCAATCTAAATGCCTCCTGAAAGCGGGGGGCCTTGCTCATGGCCGGTGCGCTCGATGCTCGAACCTTGCCACGGTAGAAATAATCACATGCCGATAAAATGAAGGCAAGTGATCCCCATCATCACCAGGACGGCCGCGTAATCCGCCCGACTCATGGAGAGTTCTTTCATGTAAGTTCGAGGGCCCCTTCGGTATGCCCGTGCCTCCATGGCGGTCACAAGATCATCCGCCCTGCGAAAAGTCCGGAGCACAAGGGGGAGCAGCAGAGACAGGGTGGCCCGAATCCTGCGAATAAATGGACCCGACCCGAAACTGGCCCCCCTGGCCATTTGTGCGGCTTTGATCGTGTCAATCTCTTCAAGAAATGTGGGTACGAACCTCAGCGCGACCGATACCATCATAGCAAGGTCCTCGGAGGGTACCCCCGCCCGCTTGAGAGGCCGCAGGAGTCTCTCGATGCCGCTTACCAGTTCCGTGGGCAACGTGGTCATGGTAAGGATGGATGCGCTCAATATAAGGAGGGCGAATTGCCATGTGGTGATTGCCCCCGTGTAAAGGCCTTCATAGGTCAGGGTCACTCGCCACCGGGGAAAGGGCGGAATCGGATTCCCGTCCGTAAAAAAAAGATGCACACAGAAGAGGAGCGCGAAGAAAACCAGTACCGGTCTGAAGGCCTTGACCATTGGGTTGATGCCCAGCCGCGATACTGGAATCAGAGCCATTAAGAATGCGCTGATGAGGGACCCGGTAAACACGCCTCCCTTTAAGATCAATATGCTCAGCAAGATGGTCGAACCGATTTTAACCCTCGGGTCCAGTCGATGGATGATTGAATCGCCGGGAATGTACTGTCCTATGTGCATGAGAAATGCGTCAAGTGGCTAAAAGTTGGAGTGTGGCGGCATTGGAAATGGCCGAAGATCCAAAGGCCTAACCGGTTTGCGGCCCGATCAAGGCGGCGAGTTCACTGCAGGCTTCCTCTAAGGAGAAGATATCGGTACGTACGGTTACCCCCCTCTGTCTCAGGCGCCACATCATTTCGGTCACCCTTGGGATACCCACGCCAAGGTCCCTGAGCCACTCCACTCGGGTGAAGACCTCTGAAGGTTTTTCTCGAAGGGCAATCTTCCCCTCATGCAGCACAACGACCTCATCCGCTTCAGCGATTTCATCCATGTCGTGGGTCACATGAACGATCGTGATCCCCTGTTTGTTCAGCCGGGTGATGACCTCCAGGACCCTTTTCCGTGCGGATGGGTCCAAATAGGTGGTTGGCTCATCCAAAACAATACAGCTCGGTTTCATCGCCAACACCCCCGCAATGGCGACCAGTTGCTTTTCACCGCTGGAGAGGGTGTGTGGCTGCCTTTCGGAATATTTTTCCATTCCCACTGCTGCGAGGGATTCTTCCACCCGTCTGTGTATCTCAAGGGGAGGGAGTCTCAGGTTGCCTGGACCGAAGGAGACATCTTCCTCCACGCTCATGCCGACAATCTGGTTGTCGGGGTTCTGAAATACCATGCCCACCCGCTGCCGAATTGCCTGAACCGCAGCCGTATCCCTGGTATTTATCCCCTCCACCCATACCTCTCCGGCTGTCGGGGTCAGAAGGCCGTTGAGATGCCGAACAAATGTTGTCTTCCCACACCCGTTTGCGCCGATGACACCGACGTGTTTCCCCTGTTCGATCTCCATGGAGATCCCGTTGAGAACCCGCCCGTTACGGTTTTCATATTGGTAAACAAGATCCTCTACCCTGATCATCGCTCTCCTCGCCTTCCATCTTCCCGCAGATTACGCGGATTTCTCGAAAATCGCAACCCTTCCGTGGTAACGCCAGCCATTCTCATTTTGGGAAAATAGCCGTGTGGGAGCTGCTTCCGATTCTCCTCTTCATTCAATACAATCGCGCAGGTCTCCCCGTCCATATCCGGCATGCGGTTGTGTTTTCGTCAAAGGGGTGTTTGGGGTGGACTGATTAAATCAGTTTACTCCAGCCCCTTTCTTATTCGCTGATCGCCTTGAGGAGTGCATCTCTCGCATCGGCGTAATAGACGACAATGATCCGGGTGGCCAGATCGTCGGGTAGTTCAAAGAGTTGTTTGCGGGCCGAGACAGGGATGAGGATCTTGTGGGCGCCTTTGTCGGCTGCCAGTTCGACGATGCTGACAGCGTTGTAGATGGGCTCGATGGAACCTCCCAGATTGAGTCCTCCCACGATGACCAGCCCCCCTTCGAGGTTTCTCTCCACCAGTGCGGAACTCATGGCGAGGAGTACAGGGACCCCAGTAGCTGCTGCGCTCTTGCAGGCATCGAACGCCCGGAACTGGATGGTAAATTCATGGGCGCGGGGGTCACGGTCCCCCACCAGTTCCTTTGCGCGGGCATAGAGGTTCTGCTCGGCGCAGCGCACACTCTCCTTGAGCGGACCTGGGGGGCTCTGGTTGAGGATCTTCACCCCGCTTCCTGGCCCTTCGGTTACCTCGATGCGGAATAGTCCGGGATTTTCATCCGGGCCGCCGGGTGAAAGCGCCCATATCTGACCGGCAGGGAGCGGATCGGTCCCGATGCTGTTCTCACTGTGCAGCTCCGGGGTCGAGACGAATTGTTCCATCCCGTCCGGGATCATGATGAAGCTGAAGTGGGTGTTCCGGAATTCTGCAGCGCCGATGCGCTTCTGTTGCTCTTTTATCCGTCGCCGACATTCCAGTGCCAGCCTGGCAGCCCACTCGATAGCCTCTTCAGGGATCTCAGAATCCGGGTCCGGGAACATGAGCTTGAGCAATCCACTGACGGTCTTCTGGGTGGCGGATGTGTCCCGCCCGCTCAAGGCCCCCCCGAACTGAATGCGGCCTTGGAGCTGCGGGACCCGGCTCTGGGTGCGGAGGTGGTTCCAGCAGGATGACAGGAAGTCGCTGACCAGGCCGAAATGATCCGTCAAGAGGTCCCGGCTGACCTTTGGGACATCCCATCCGGGGATATAGGCATGGATGCGGTCCATAAAGGCCGTATCGTTGCGCATCTCGGGCGGGAGAGGTCCCAGCAGGTGACCGATACGCTGCTGATGCTCCACATCCACCTCAAAGTTACCCACCATCACAATACCGCCGAAGCCCCGGATGCTCTCTTTCCCTCTGCTGAATTCCCCGGACTCCATGTACCCCTTCATGATGTTCACCCCGTCTTTTTGATCAAACGAGATGCCGGAGACTTCGTCAAAGCAGACCACGTCGTACTGACAGACCAGGCCGCGCTGACCATTGGCGTTGTTGACGAACATCTTTGCCACGGTGGCCTTGCCGCCAGAGACCAGATGCGCATACGGCGACACCTGCTGGTAGAGATGGCTCTTGCCTGTGCCTCGTGGGCCGAGTTCCACCGCGTTGAAATTGTTTTCCACAAACGGAACCATGCGGAGGAGCATCACGTCGCTGGTTCGATCCCCCAGAACCGATGGCTCCAGCCCCACACTGCGGAGAAGGAGGCTTTTCCATTCTCCAAACTCAAAAAAAGATCTCCCACGGCACAGGGTTTCCAGCACGTCCCGCTTGGATAGCTGGATCTCGCGCAGTGACTCGATGCCGAACGGCCGCCCGTTCCTTTCCTCTGCGATGGTGGGGTCGTAGCTGAGGTCAACCTCTGCATAGAAACCGCCCGTCAGCATGCGGTCATGGGTGTGGACCAGTTCATCCGCGATACGTACGTCATTGAGCCGGACGCTGGGCAGTTCAGCCAGGAAACAGTCATTCTTTGCATCCAGCCTGGCCTTGATGAGGTCGATCAGCTTCACGCGACCCTGTTCCTTGGCTCGGGCCTTAAACAGCTCTTCCTCCCCTGCCCGGACCGTCCGGCTGGCCAATTGCCGCTGAACAATGGCGAGTCCTTCGCGGATTTCATCCTCGTCTACGCTGGCGCAATACCGGCCCAGGAGGAACTCGGCCACGTAGGTCGGCACCGGGTACTGCCCCTTGAATTCGCGCACCAGGTCCTTGCGCACGAGGTATCCATCAAATGCCCTGGCGGCAATCTGATCCAGATTGTCTAACTGCATATCAATCCTCACCGATAACGATGGATTGTTTGAAGATGGGTTGGTCGTCTGGGTCCACGACCACCAGGAAGGCCGCAGCCCCCAATGCCTCGTCGTTTTCTACGAGCATGCTGGTTTTCTCACCGTCCGCCGCAGCCGTTGTCGGATTCGCCAAGAAGCTGGTTTCTGCATCCGCAACCTTGCTCCGGATATCGACATTGAGCCCTTCCGCCCCTTCAAAGGTCACCTTAAGCCTCATCCCTGCCCATTTCATCTCTTTCAGCACCACCACGGCGCCGCCACTGCCGGTCGTCCCGGCAGATACGGTCAGGCATGGGATCAGGGCCTCCTGCAAGGTGAGCCCGCCGTGGGCATATTCCTTTCCAGCCATAAAACACGAAACACCGGGGGCCAGCACCACGGCCTCCGCCGCATCCCAAAACCAGGGTGTCACGGGAAAGCCATGATGGGCGCCTGCCCCTGGGATGGCGCAGCGACCCCAGCGGGATTCCGTGAGATGCTTTTTCAACTCGGCCTTGGGCAACCCGCCGGGCATCAGGAGCCAGCCGTGGTCCGTGATCACCTTCACGGTTGCCCACCCGGCCTGGAGCAGATCGCCGATCCGTTGCTCCAAGGCAGCCAATTCTTCTTTCACCCGCCATGCCAGCTTTGCCCCCTGATCATGGCCGTAGGTATCGAGAAAGCCCAGCTCGGTCCAGGCACAACCCTCTGCCGATCCCAGTTCTTCCGGTTCTAAAAACGACATCCCCAGCTCGCCCAACAATTCCTTGAATCGGCCATGCGTAAGGGCCTTGCCGCTGTCCTTTTCCTTAGACTCGAACCCCGCACCCTTCAGCGGTCCTCCCAGCTTGTCAGCCAGTGGCCTCCAGGCGGGTTTGGCTGTGGCAGTAACTGTCGGCAGTGCCGACCATGTATGGGCAAACTGCACCTCCACGCCTGACGCCATGAGCCTTGCTTCCAGCTTACGTCCCACATCAAGGCGCAAACCGTCTGCAAACAGATAAACCGTGCCATCTTCAACCGGTAGGGTGCGGCACGTCTGCGGACCTGTGATCGGATAACTCCCTGCAAGCCCCTGGGCGAGTGCGGAGAACTTCTCAAGCCATGGAAGATAGACAGCCCGGATGCCATCAGTCACCGCCTTGGTGGCGGCACTGGACCGGGCTGCATTCAGGGCTTTTAGCACGCTCCAGTCCGCTTTCCACCCGACTGTTGCATAATATTCAGCCAAGGCTTCCCATGTGGAGGGATTTCCAGAGGCATCGATGACATCTGCAAGGTTTCTCAAGTGACCGATGGCGTTGGCCAGGAGGGATTCGCCCAGGGTGGCCCAGACCCATGATGCACGAGGGGAGTGTTCAGCAGCCAGACTCCGAATCTTGGCCAGCGCGTCCTTCTGAGAGACCGAGGACAGGGCACAGAGGTCTCTTTCCAGCCGCTCCTCCTCCAGACGATTCGATTTTGGGCTGAATTCGTTCGCCTTATATTCGCCTGGCCTTTCAAACATGGGCAACTGCTGCGGGGGCATGGATTCCAACAGATCTTTCACCCCCGGATAAGAGCGGGGCGCTTCTTTGTAGCGTCTCCAGGCCAGTTGCCATGAGGCTTTGCCGCTGCTCAACCTCTCTGCCGCCGTAATAACCCCGTCTTTTTCCGGATTAAACCCGAAGTCATCGCGGCAGACAGCACAGAAACTGCTCCACTCAGCGCCGGATAGCTCCAGTTCCGTTTTTGTCCTGACCGGATCGCCCATCCACCGCAACAGGGTCCTTACCGGGTCTTTGGTAACGAAAGCGTGGAAGTCACCGGCTTCCAGCCTGCGGCCCTTCAAGGTATTCACCTCGATTTCCATGAGATAAGGAAGGCTCTCCTGAATTGCCTTTTTTGTGTCCTGATCCCCGGCCACATCGAGACCCAGCCCCCCCACAGGGCTGGACAGAAACGCAAACGGGGTCCAGTCCTTCCCGTTCTTCTGGGTCCAGAACTGGCCTTGGAATTGAAGGGCAAATAGATGCCTGGCTGGTTTCGGGCACTGGTCTGCGCTGCGAAAGGCGGCCCGGCCAATGCCGGGCAGATAGATCACCGGCACATTGTCTCCACCCTGTGTCTCCAATTGGTATCGCAACCAGGCAGCCGGGCCTCTGGCCTCCTCAGGATCATAGTCTCCGAGCGACCACAACGCGGGGTGGTTCGCCCGCACCAGGTCGATCGCCTCTCCCCACAGGCGCTCCTCATCGGGCCAGAGGATGACCCATGGCGGAGCCAGTTCGTGACGGTTGTAAAGGGCCGCTTTCCGAATGGACTGGATCATGGATGAAATGACGGTCATCAGACGGTATCCTTGAGGTTAATATTCATGTCAAGCCGTGAAAATCCACTTGGTTCGTTTAGGCGAGACGATAACCAGATGATTTCTTAACTGCTCCGATGAGTGCAACCGCAAAAACGGGATGAGAAGAGCGATGGCATTTTTCGAGGTGGTGGGATCGATTTTTAAACGGATGACACCCGGATGTTTGCTCAGGGGAAGGACGACCCAATCGCCAAAATGTTCATCAAGGGTAACGAGGATTCGATCTTCCGAAATGGCTCGTTCCAGGATCTCAGCGTCGTCAGCCCGGGCCTGTCCAACCTCGGAAGCCCGGATAACATCATGGCCCTCATTCCGTAACGCCTGCGCTACATCCCGTTGCAGCATTTGATCAACATACAGTCTGAGAGGTTCAGGCATAGGCTGCTCTGACCTCTGCGTGATCGAGAGAGGCCCCGGCATAGTTCAAAGCCGCCTGAATGTCCTCCTTCGTCAATTCGGGATAGCCGTCAAGTAAACCGTTCCAGTTTCCATCTTCCGCAATCTGATCCAGAATGACGGAAACGGGAATACGTGTTCCCTTTATCACCGGTTTCCCATTGCAGACCCTTGGATTGAGTTCGATTCGATCCATCTGACGCATCACCAAACCCTCCTCACCTTAGATTCTCCTATAACATAAGTTCAATCATCATGGATACACAGGGGTGGCACTTCCTATTTTTTTAAGAGGTTCTCCATTCGGGCAAGAAATCCCCTACACTGCTCAAGGTAAAGGCTCACCTCATCTGCCTCAAACACCCGCAGAGGCTGATAATCACCTTCATGCCGACTGTCGAAGATCTTGTTGTAGAACCTGCCCCATTCCGGTTCCAGGATTCCCTCCTTGATCAGCTCCTTATGGAGCGCGGCCTTGACGCCCGTATGCTTCTTGAAAGATCTTCCTTCTCTCAACAGGAAGGCGGTAAGGGCGTAGAAGGCTGCATAATATATGTTCCTGACGGCAGTGGTAAGTCTTCCGGCTTTGTATTCGCTCTGCCCGGCTGCCAGCGATTCATGGGCTTTTTCCATCCAGTAAGCCACAAGGATGGACTTGTGGTCCGTTTGGCGAGAGTCCTTCTCTGTCATTGCATCGCCACCCCCTCCCGGTTGATTTCTTCATGGATGGGGAGAGCTGTGCATATCCCATCATTCCAGTCATGAAGGGTATTGACCATGATGCTGATGACCACGTCATTTTTCAGTTCCACCTCAAAAAGCGCATCCACGATCTGATGCCGTTCCTTCCAATCAAGGGGTTTTTTGGTCAAGAGGAGTAAGTCGATATCCGACTCAGGATCGCTGTCGCCACGGGCCTTTGAACCAAAAAGAATGACATCCTCCACTGGAAATTGTTCCTTAAGAAGGCGTACCGCCTCCTGAATCGCCGCCGTTTCGTTTTTCTTCAACTTCAGCTCGTTAAAGACTTTCAATCGAATCACCTCCTCTAATGAACACGGATATACAGGATGGACGGAATAAGGGTTAATCCTGTGTATCCTGTGCATCCATGTTAAACTATTCTCTGTGGGTCTGTCCCTTTTTTTCGAGGCTGAGGTGGACGTTATTCCACCTGGCGCCGATGAATTCTTCCCCGCCTTTGGGGTCCACCCCAGGAGGGTCCTCACACCAGAACCAGGGATACTCCTCCTTGGGTCGATGAGGTTCTGTGCCCCGGTCCTTGTCTTTGAGTTTGATTGGGATTGCGCGGAAGAGCCCTGCCCCCTTTTTCCCCACATCGCCTGCCAGGAGAAAGGGACGGATGTTCTGGCGGACGCCGTCGTTGAGGTCGGGATGCCACCCCTGGGCCTGGTCTTTGATGGGCTTCCAGCGGACAAAGATATCCAGCTTGGCCTCGCCCTCCAAAATGGCGGCAAGTTTAATCTGTAATTTCCGGGCCGCGCCCAACCGATCCGCAGCGCCGGGCTTGTCGGCCCTGGCATCCTCGTCCTGTTGCTGAATCCAGTTGCCCAGGTAGCTGTAGGTCAGCTTTTGCAGCATAGCGTGGTCCAGCTTGTGGTAATTCACCAGGGCATGAAATCCATCCGATCTCCCATCCCAGATGTGCCAGATAAAGGGCCGGTCGTGGAAAAGTTTGGCATGCTGGGCAAAGAACTCATCCCGCAGCCAGTCTTCCAGTGTCCTCGATTTGCTCCCCTTGGGTCCGGCCGCAGCGATGAGTGCCCGTTCGTCAAAAGACCCGAGCGCCGCGAAAAGAAGCTGCCGCAACCGTGCGGCCCCAGGCTGTTCCCGGCTGAGCGGGGGCAGGCACACAATCCCGTCCTTGTCGGCAAACTCCTCCAGCCCATCAGGCCCAAGGGCCGGACAATCCGGAAAACTGCTCCCGGTCTGACGCGGCCACCGATACCCCAGGAGCCGGGCGACAGCGACATGGAGCGGCTGATCTGACCCTTTGGGATGGCCGTTGAACAGCCATTGCATCGGGTCATCGCTGTGCGGTTTGGGCAGGCCGTTGGGGTACTTCTCCGCAGCGACTTTTTGCCAGTGGGCGAGGTCGAAAGGGACTTTTAGAAGAGTGGCAGGAGTAACACCAATTTTTTTGTCAAGTTTCCGGACGAGTGGAGCAAATTTCTTTGAAGTGCAGAATGCCCATAACGCTTCCAGATTCGCAGGCCTGGTCGGAACTAATACAGCTGAATTCTGATCGTACAATTCTCCAGTGTAAAGACAGGCTGGCAACTGCGACATTCTACTTACAGCGACCCCAACCCGTCCATAAGCAGGGTTTGCATGCCCAGGACGCAACATACCAGCGCCGCCCGTTGACCAGTCGATTATTCGTTCTCTTCCGCCAAAGGTTACTGTCGTGAGAACCGCACTTTGCAGCCATCTCCATCGAGCGTTATCAATCCCTGGCAATTCCCAACAGAATCTGAGCCAAAAGTCTTGATCACCATTGACGACACCCCTTGGGGAGATCGCATCCTGCCCCAAAAGATGTGAACTATCAATGGATTCCGAAGTAATCCTGAAGTCGGGAATGGCTAAGTAACTGTTTTGATTCACTTGAACCGGTAGTATTTGAGCGAGTGCATCGACTTTATCACGAGTCTCAGAGTGCCCAGAAACGTCGAGACAACTTGTCTGTTGCTCAGATCTGGGCGGAGAATTCTCTATTACAAATAGGACGACGTTAACCACTTCTCCACTTATGGTTTCGAATGCCCCTGATCCAAGCCATGCAGCCACATGAAACAATTTTAGCCGAAGTAGTTTTTCTCTTAGATCCGAATAACTCCCTAAAAAAAGCCAGTTCTGGGGTGCTACCAAAGCTGTATTGCCATTTGGGGTACAAAACGCGAGGCTTCGTTCCAAGCAGCATGTTGCAAGGTCAGCCTTTGCCTGTGTGTGGACACGCTGGCAGTAGTTCTTGAGCACGTCCCCCTGCTTTTTCTGGCCAAGATAGGGAACGTTGGTCGCTACGAGCGTAAAGAGTCCTGCGAGGATTTCTGCCGCTTTGGCGAGGCCCTGAGCGGTAACAGCCAGCTCCAAGGAGGAATTATGAAGGATGAAGGATGAAGGATGAAGAGTTAAGGATTCTGAGGCGAGGGCAGTGGTTAGGTGGTCGGCAAGTTCCTGGAATTCGGCCTCAATAAGATTCCCTCCCTGTGCGCGGGGGTTGATAAGACTGCCGAGCACCGGGGCGTCTTTGAATAGATTATACAGGCGGGACATGCCGCGCTGGAGGCGGTCGTTGTCTCCGGCAAGTGCGACCCACTCCTCTTCTGTTGCGCTGGGGGCAAGACCGGAGCAGGCCAGGTTGAGGGGGGGCAGGGTCTGGTAACCAGCAAGTCTCCAGGCGGTCAGGGCCACATTGAAGGCGGCGATCTGGGTACAGCGTTCGTCGATTTCCAGACCGTGAATGTTGTCTTTGAGGACTCCGGCCACGGCGGCCTGGGGGGTGAGGTTTTCTTCCTCCATGCGGAGGCGGACGAGGATGGGGAGGGCAAATACCAGGAAGTGGCCGCTCCCCATGCAGGGGTCGAGGAGGCGGATCAGGCGGGCGAGCTTTGGCCAGCCGTCAAAGGTTCCTGCGGCGGGACGCCAGGTTTTGGTCTTTTCGTCCTGCACAAAGCGGAGATAGGTCCATGTGATAGCCGGGACCCCGTCTCGGCCTGGGAGTGCAGCCCTGGCACGGGCTTCCTCTTCGGTATTTGCCTGGATCGGTCCCAGCTTGCCTGCCCACCATGCACCGAGGGTGTTGTGGAGGAGAAACTCCACCATGTAATCCTCGGTGAAGAGCTGGGTGACCGGGGCGATTTCGTCGGCCCCGATCTTTTTGCCGGACTTGTTGACCTCGTTTTTGCGCTGGGTCTGCCAGAACTGATAGGTCCAGCCAAGGGCATCGTCGGAACGGAATATTTCGGGCGGCAGGGCTGCGAGGAGCTTGCGCATCTCCACCTGGTCGTCGATGGCGATGGGGAGATCCAGGACCGGGTCGCCGTGGCGGAAAACGCCGGGAAGGGTTCGGCTCGCAAACCGGCAGGCCAGGTCCAGCCCGTCGCGGGCGCCTAACTCCGGGGCCAGTTCCTCGCAGTCCTCCAGCCTGACCGGGACATGGCCGTTGGCCTCGTCGGTAATGAGGAGGTTGTTTTCGGTCAGGAAACGGGTGAAGAGGAGCCGGTGCCAGTGCTCGTAGGCGGCAGCCTCGGTCAAATGCCGAATCTCCTGGGTGTTGGATGATTTGTCCCGCTGATCCCCGAGGGCGCGGCCCCGGGCGCGGAGGCGGTTTCTGAGCTTTTTCTGGTCTTCGGTCATGTGGGGCCAGAAGGTCTTTTCGCCGACCGCCAGGTTTTCCAGGGCAGCCCGGCAGGCCGATTCAGCCAGGATACGGGCGGTGGTGGTGGTCTTCTCAAGGAGCTTTCTATGTTCTCTCGACAGGGATATGGGCATAACACGCGCTCCTTACAGGATTACAGGGCCGTCTTTCAGGGCGGCTTCGATGGCTGTTTTGGTTCTGTTCAACCACTCATCCAGTTCTCCTTCATTGTGAATGGTGGCCCCGGCAAGAGCAATCCTGCGGGCCTTGGGCTCGGCCTCGATGATGGCGGCGGCCAGGGCCTTGTCGAACTGGGCTGGCAGGGCATCGGTCTGGGACTGCCAGTTGGCCAGGGAACACGACCGCAATGCATCGAGCAGTTCTTCGTCGGAGCCTGTGGTGGGGGCGGTTCGCTCATACGCCCCGGTGCTGGAGAGCAGGGAACGGCGCTTTTCTTCGGGCAGTTTCTGCCATGCCGGATGGCTGCCGATGCGGGCGGTCTGGCTGGCAAACATATCGGCGTATGCCTTGTGGGCCTGGTTGAGGCCCGTACGCAACGCATTGGCCCCTGCCTTGAGCACATGGGAGACCGGATCAGGCTCATCCAGGAGGGAGCGGTTGGCGCGAATGGCCGTAAGGGTGGCGCTCCATTCAGGCTGATCATCCAGACCGGCCGCCTGTCCCACCAGCTTTTCGGTCAGAACAAATGCAGGAAGACGCCCGGCGATCTTTTTGCCGGTGTCCTGCCATGACTTGATACTGGTCAGAAGGGTCTCCCGCTGATTGTAGAGTTCCAGCAGGAGATCGTTTCCTGAAAGGGCCTCCAGGCCGATGATCTCGGGGGCGGCGGGCGGCATGGGTGCAGGGGGGTCTCCACCTGCCTGTGCGGCGATGGATTTGGCATGCTCGATAAACCGGAGCGCATCGGCGGGTTCGTTTCCCGGGGTGATCTTGGGAAGACCGGCTTCCTGAAAGAGCTTGCGTATGGCCAGTTTTTCAAGGGCGGTCAGCACCGGGCTTTCGGTGCGAAAGCTCGCCTGACCGAGTTTCTTCTGGTCCACCTCTGCCAGAGAAAGGCGGGTCCCATTGATCCGGGCGCTGAGGTGGCTGCTTGCGAGGAGCGTTGTCAAAACGCCGTCGATGGCGTCCTGGGGCCACCCATAGGGCGGGGCCTTGAAATGCTTGCGGATCTCCAGGCCTGTTTTCCCCGAGCCGATGAAGCCGATGATGTGTGAAGACACAGGGTGATTCTGGGGATCGCCGGTATATCCCACCTGCTCAAGGGCGCTGGGCGAGCCTTCCTTGGCCTTTTTGAGGACCTGGGGCCACCTGGCCGAATCGCCGTCCGGAAAATTTGGGTATAAGCGGTTGAGGACCTTCTTGGCGGCATCTTCCACCCCTGTCTTGAGTCCCTCAAAAGACTGCTCATTTCCGCCCGAGAGGAAGAGGCGGGCGCTGTGGATGATCTGTTTGACGAGGTCATCGATGCGCATCTCTTCGGCATTCTGTTTGGTGACCATGGACTGGCGGCATTCCCTCCCCTCCTGGGACGTGGGCGTGCCCTTGAAGTGGAGGGTTTCTTCGGCGGCCTGGGCCGATGCGATGGCGTTTTTGAGTTCGTCGCCATGCAATTTTGGAATGAACAGGTGGAGCGTGGGGTCCTCGGTGCTGAGCTTTCGGATGTCGGCCAGGACAGAGGACTCCAGGGCCGAGAAACCATCTCGCACCCAAAGGGTGATATCGTCGCTTTCCTCCGGTTTGCTCTCGCTGTGGTGGATAATGACCTTCCGGCGTTCCTTGGCGTCGCCATGGAGCACAGAGATGGTGCCAAGGGCGCTGGTCAGGGCCTTGTCCAGCAACTGAGAGCGCCTGGCCGCGATCAGGGGCTGGTCATTGAGGGCCGTGGCCCGGCGTTTGCGGAATTCGGCCTCCCATGCGGCCCCTTCAGTGGTTTGCAGCCGGTATTCACTGTCCACCTTCATGAGCACGCCGTCCTGCTCCATCACGTCCATCAGCTTAGGAAGCTTCTGCCTCAACTGGGTGCTTCCCATAACGAGATCGTCGCTCAAGAGATCGGCCAGGTGTTCGGGTTCGGCCCGGACCCCCAGGTCGGTCCCGTGTTCCCGGGGGAGCTTGTTGATCAGAAATACCAGTGCACAGATGCGGCTCCGCAGATCGCCATCGGACTGTGTCTTTTGGTGTTCGATGATTTCCTGAAAACGCTTCTGCATCTCGCCGGTGGTCACCAGATCGATGGCAATCTGGTCGTAAATGAAGTCGGCGGGCACCACCGCGCCCAGTTCGGCATCGGCGAATGCCCGGCAGGCCTCGTGAACCACACGGAGCTGGGTGCGCATTTGGGCTGTGGCGCCGGTCGGGTCCACCGAATGGAGCACGCTGTCCCAAAAACGCCTGCGCACCGGGAGGAGCGGGTAGTCAGGGATATAGGCCAGGTCGTCGTCGGACTGAGCGGCCAGTTTGGTGGCCTTGAGCTGCCGGGTGATCTCTCCCTCGTTCTTGTCGATCAGCTCCTTGATGGGGGCCTTTTTATCTTCCCGTTTCTGCAGGACCACCGTGCGGACCACCTTCTCCACATCGTTGTCACGGAGGTGGACCTTGATGGTGAAACGGCCCATGAGGCGCTGAAGGTTCGGCACATCGATGAGGGCGCTCTGGCCGGTCCCCACGATCATCACCCTCCCGTCCATCTCCTTGCTCAAGGCCTCAGTCACCTCCTGGACATCGAGGGCGGTTTGCCCATCCTGCCCGATGAACTGCTGGATTTCATCCAGGACGAGAAGGGTGCAGGGGAGCTTGCCATGGGTCGAAATGGTTTCTCTGACGGTTTGGAGCATTTCATCGATGCTGACATCGGCCACATTGGGATAGTCGGCCCGTAAGGGAGACGAAAATTCCCAATATACCGTTTATGTTTGAAATCATCATGATATATTGCAACCAGGATTTCCATTTAAAGTTAACGAGTTAGCTCGAAGCTGATTTCTTGTCCACGGTGCTAACAGGTATATCGGTATCTTTCATCTCCCTAAGAGATTGCCCACCTGCGAGGGGTCCTTCAGGTGGTCGTAGCATTGCACATACGCTTTGGCCACGGCGGGGGAGGTGTATAACCGCCCAAGCTCTTTGGCGACGTCTTTGCCTTGGGCCTCGATGGCGCTCTTGAAGTCCTCCAGCTTTCCATCGCGCTTCAGGTGAATCAGAAATTTGGCATGGGGATAGCTTTCCGGTAGCCCCACGGATTTGGAAAAGAGGCTCATGACGCGCAGGCGAACGCTTCCGGCCCCGGCCTTGAGGGTGCCCCCGGCCATGTGGAGGCCCTCATGGCGCTTGCCCAGGGTGGATATCTCGGTGAGGAGGTCCGTGATGTCATCCGGGAGATCGGCCAGGGAGCGGGCCGTGGTCCCGTCCGGAAAGGCAAAGTTGATCCAGAGATAACGCAGGACCTTGGCCAGGTGTGATTTTCCGCTTCCGTAGAAGCCGCTGATCCAGGCCGCCTTCTGCTCCGAACTGCTGAAGCTGTCGATATATCCCTGAAGAATGCGACGCATGCCGTTCAGATATTCACCATCACAGACAAACGATTCCAGTTCATACCTGAGCGTGTCCAGGTCTTCCGTATTGTTGCTGGAAACGCCCTCGTTGACGAGCCTCCATGACAGCGGATCTTTGAGGAAAACTTCTTTTGTTTTCATCTTCAAACCTCATTTACTCGATAGTATCGGGGCGGCCAGGTAATTCCACCCGGTTCGGGCATCCAGAAAACGGTAGGTATTTCCTTCCCTTTCACCAGGGAAAAAAACGAGCAGGTATCCAGAGAAGGTTTTTTCGAGACTGTCGATCAAGTCGGATACGTGGAGAAAATCATAGAGATCCATCAAACCGGTGAGGGCAAAGACCGTTCGCTCCGGTTCGGGGGCACGGGCAGCCTCTTGTTGGAGAAACTCCGTGAGCACGTGTTTCCATTCGGTTTGGGCATACAGCTCGATGTCATCGGGATGCTTGAACCATTGCGCCCGTTCTTCTTCATCGACCGAATCGAGCCAGCGGGCCAGGCTTCCTTTCAGGTCGATGCGAACCCAGGGATGCGCCGCTTCCTTTGTCGCCATCTCGAATTCGTCGATCCGATTGAGGAGCCGTCTTTCCTCTATAGCGGGATATACCGCAAACCAGACCCGCTGCGATGGCGGCAGCCCGGGCCGAAGGGGCATTTGAATGTGACTGCGATAGTTTTCGAGCAACTGGTCAATGCGATTCATGGATCAAGACCTGTTCTGCCGGGGTGAGGAGACGGGAAAAATCAAATTCCACGATGCCCCCGGCCTGTTTGAGTGAAAGGAGTCCTTTGGCGGAGGCGAGCGACAGGGCCGACTGCAACTGGGCGCGATTTGAGGCAACCAGCGCCGCATAGGCTGAATCGAGGAGGGCCTCCCCCCGAAGGCCTGAAAGATAGCCGACAAACATGGCGTAGGCGGCCGAAACAGGGCGCGGATTGGGTAGCTGACGAATCTTTTTTATTTTTCCCAAAAGGTGCCCGCCGAATGTCCAGGTGGTGTTCACGTTCTGGGCCATGGATTTCTTCATGGCCGGGCTGAAGCGGCCAGGGAAACCGGCTTCCAGGTGCGCTTCCATGTCAGTTCTGGCCAGGACTTGGCCTAATCGCAGGGTGCGGATCAACTCGAAGCTCTGGCGCAGTTGCGGGTCCCGTGCATAGGCGCAAACCAGACACAGCTGGGGCAGGGACTCCATATCCGCACGGGCCAGAACCCAGAGAACCCGAAACAAGGCCGTGAATGGGTCCATGCCATATAGTTCCATTAAATGCCGAAGGCTCTTCTTTCGGCTGCTAAGCGTAGGCTTTTCCAGAAGATTGTCATCGATGATGGCCTTGGGGAAATCGCTCTTGGAGACAGCGAGAGGCATCCCCTGAATCAGGGCGCGCATCTCCAGAAACATCATGGACCGCGCTGTATGACCGCCGGTGGTAGATTTGGAGAAACCGAATTGGACATGCTGTTGTGACATAGGCGTGAGTCGAGGAAATCGGCTTTCTCCAGACATGGCAAACCATCTTGTGGATGTGGTTACGACTTTTTGGATAATGAGGTCTGGTAAAACAAATACAATAGATGCTTTGCGGAAATCAACTTGTTTCTCTATAAACGGCCTTAATCCTGTCCTCAGAAAGGGGTAAAGAACCCACTTAGACTATCGGGATCTAACGGCCAACTTTCCTTGTTTTTCATGATGGGGCTTTCTCAAAGGATCTGGTGGAGCTGATCGGGATCGAACCGACGACCTCCTGGTTGCAAACCAAGCGTTGTCCCATCTGATCTACAGCCTCACGATATGGTACTCCAGCGAGGGCCGCTCAAGATCGGCGCCAGTGACACCAAAATGGTCGAGCTTTCTGGCGACCCTGCTGGAGCGTCTTGATGGTACTCTTCCGGGGTGAGGGTTGTCAAAAATCCAGGAGGCAAAGCACCCTGCTTTAGAGGCCGGCTGTGTGGTATAGCGTGGGGTACTCTGAACTTTGGCAAGAAAAAGGCGGCTACGAAAAGTGTTGTAACCCCTTGTATTTATTGATGGTGGGCGATGCGCGACTCGAACGCGCGACCTTTGGTTCCGGAGACCAACGCTCTATCCACCTGAGCTAATCGCCCACGCTGGTATACCTTTTACCAGACTTTTCTTCACAGGTCAAGGACCGTCTGAACGAAAGTAGTTGGCCCTGCTGCGGCCCTATTCATTATAGTATTTCAACCGCTTCCATGCCAAGTCCTTGAGCCGCTTTATGAGTTCGGGGGAGGCCCCTTCAAGATCCTCGATGTGCCACTCGATGATCTCCGCCGGTTCAACGACCGTGAGCGTCACTGTCCGTTTCCCCTCCCGGCTGATTGTGCCGACTTCGCCGATGATTTCACCGGTCCCCAGTTCCGTCAGCACATAGCCGTTTGCCGCGAGCACATGGACAACGCCTGAGACGATGAGCCCAATCGTACCGCCGGCCTCCTCACCCTTCCTGTAAATCGTGTCACCCGGGGAAAAACGCCTGGCGCCTGCTTTTCCAATGATTATCTCCAGATCGGTTTGGTCCAGGTCTTTAAAAAGCGCATTCCCTTTCACTACGGTTCGTATAGCGGTTAAGTCCATTTTGAGGCCCCTTTCCCCTCACGTTTCAAGAGAATCTCCTGCCTGTTTGACCCGTGGGCTCATTCATTATTCGAGGAATCCGATGCCAGAAGATCGAGCCCCCATTTTTTTATGGCCGCAACGCCTCCCTGGAGATTGTAGGTATGGTGGATGCCCATCTGGTCCAGGGTGATCTGGGCCTCGTAGGACCGGACGCCCGTATTGCAGATCAGTACCAGATTTTTGTCCTTCGGCACCTCCGCCATTCGTGCCGTCAGCTCGTCCTGGGGGATGCTCTTCCATTCATGCGGATACTTCTTAACAAAATCCTCTGCATTTCCCCAGCCGCGGCAGTCCAAAAAGAGGGTCTCGCCCTTGTCCCTCTGTAACCACCAGTCCGCAAACGCATCCGCATCTATGACCCGGTTCTTCCCATCCAGGGTGTTCTCGGCCGCATTTCCCAGTGCATTGACCACATCCATGGCCGAAGAAAACGGGGGCGCATAGGGGAGTTCGAGGTTACTGATGTCAGCGGTTGTAGGCCGGTATTTGAGAATGGCCGCCACTGCGCTGACGCGCGCAAACATCCCTGAACTCATGCTCCCGAGTCCCTGGATCCCGAGGACTCGACGTGTCCCCTGTTCCACCACCAGTTCCAGGTAGACCAGGTCTTTATCCGGATAGAAGTGGGCGCGGTCAAACTGGACCACAAACACGCTCAGGGCGTCGAAGCCATGGGCTTGGGCCTTTCGAAGGCTCAACCCTGCGCTGGCCACGGACAAATCAAAGAGTTTGATGACAAAGGTCCCCACAGCCCCTTCAAAGGCGGCGTTTCCGCCGGCAAGATTGGTTCCGATGACCCGTCCCTGCCGGTTGGCCAGAGACCCGGAAGGAAAGTAGGCAGGCTTCCCTGTCACCAGGTCCAGGATTTCCACGCAGTCCCCCCCGGCATAAATATGGGGATCAGAGGTCTCCATCCGTTCATTCACCACAATGGCGCCTGCAGGAGAGACATCGAGCCCCGCGTCCCTGGCCAGGCCTCCGTTGGGGGCAACCCCTACCGCCATAATCACCAGGTCCGCATCCAATGTTCGCTGGTCGGTCACCACGCGCTCCACGCGGCCATTTCCCTCCAGTCGGCGCACCTCCTCTTTCAGGTAGATGGATATGCCGTTTTCCTCCATCTGCTGCTGTCCCATTCGGGCCATGACGGGGCTGACGATCCCCGGCAGTATCTGATCGGCAATCTCGACAACAGCGGTTTCGATGCCCCAGAGATCGGCCAGGGCCTCGGCCATTTCAAGGCCGATAGCGCCCCCGCCGATAATGACGGCCTTCTCCACGGAGCCCCCTGCTACCTGGTTCTTGATTGCCACGGCGCCGCCCAGGTCCGATACGGTAAAAACGCCGTCGAGTTCGACGCCGGGGATCGGGAGTCGCCTGGCGCGGCTTCCGGTAGCCAGGACAAGCCGGTCATAGGAGAGGATCTGTTCCTTTCCGTCGAAAACGTTTTGAACATGGAGCTCCTTTCGGCTGCGATCTATGGAAACGGCCCGGACATTGGTGAGGACGTCGATATCTTTTGCGTTTTTGAAGAATTTCCCATCACGAAGCATATGAAAGCTGGTGGACTGGAGCTGACCCGCATCGCTCACATCCCCGGATACAAAATAGGGAATCCCGCACCCCCCGTAAGAAATCAGATCACTTTGATCGATCATGGTAACCTTTGCCTCGGGCGCCAATCGCTTGAACCGGCAGGCGGCCTTTGGACCCAGGGCCACCGCGCCCACAATGACCACATGTTGTTTCATAGTGTAGACTCCTTTGTTTGTCATATTGAGACGTTCTCCTTATAAACCATCCACGGTAAGATTTCCAACAGTTTTGCCAAGAAAATCCATTCAGAACCGGGGAATCGTTCCCCCCAAATAGGGTCTTGCATTTGTCGGTGATTTATAAATAATGATGCCAACGTAACGTATCCTTTTTGAAATCAGTTAGTGGCTGAACGGAAATCACGCGCTGGCGTGATTCAGCCAAAATTCGAATATCGAATTTCAAAATCCGAAACAAATGCGAATAGCCAATTTTCCAATGACAAAAACCAACAGATTGAAAACAGGATGTTTCTGTCATTCAGTCTTTTGGTCATTGTTTCGAATTTCGAGCTTCGGATTTTCCTGAAGGTAGGCGAGGTCTTACGATGTTGGTAAAGGATTGGATGAGCAAACCGGTCATCACGGTGGACATCAATGACTCCATGCAGGAGGCCATGAAGCTGTTGAATGAGCATAGGATTCCCATGTTGCCCGTTACCACAAGGGGCAAGCTGGTGGGGATTGTCACGGACAGGGACCTCAAAAGGGCCTCTCCATCCGAGTCCACGACATTGGAGATCCATGAGCTGCTGCATCTGATTTCAAAGATTACCGTCAACGACGTCATGACCGAAGATCCCATCACCATACCCTTTGATTTTACCGTTGAAGAGGCAGCAGAGATATTGATGGAAAACAAAATATCCGGAGCGCCGGTGGTGGACCAGGAGGGTCGAATCGTTGGAACCATTACCAAGGGAGACATCTTCAGGGTCCTGATTTCCCTGACCGGCGTGGGCAGACGGGGCATCCAGTTTGCCTTCGAGTTGGAGGATCGCTCCGGTTCCATTCAAGAAGTAGCAGATATCATTCGACATTACGGCGGACGCATGGTGAGCATTCTGAGTACGTACGAACATGTTTCCAAGGGCTTCAGAAAGGTGTTCATTCGAATGTATGGGGTCGATCGCAAGAGGCTTCCGAGTCTCGAAGAGGAACTCCGGAAAAAGGGCAACATCCTCTACGTCGTGGATCACCGGGAAAACAGGAGAGACATTTTTTAACGTTAGGTAGGGTCTGTGGCCAGCAGGGGAGACGCCCCTCGCACAGGCCGAGGCGCCTCAGGAAAGGTCTATCCAGGACCTTCCCCGTGAACCAAGTCTATGATCGCTATTTGTGGAGGGGCCAAGAACCGAATGGGTGGTCCCCACGTACCGGCCCCCCGGTTCACGTAGAGGTATGCCCCGTTCTTCAAAGCCAACAGACCCGCATCCTTCGAGTAGAGCATCTTAATGATAAGGCTGAAGGGAAAGATCTGCCCTCCATGGGTGTGGCCCGAGAGCTGAAGGTCAAAATGCCTTTCGCCCTTGTGGTCCAGGTGGGGCCTATGCTTCAAGAGGAGGGCAAACCGGTCGACTGGAATGTTCGCCAGCAATGCATCTTCCGTTTCTCCCTCAAAAAGTCCATACCGATGCCCAGCCTCATCACCCACCCCGGCGACGAAGATGATGCCCCCCACATCGACAACGGTCCCTCTCAGGACGTCGAATCCGGCCGCCTTGGTAAACCGTAGAGACCTGCCAAATCCGGCATAAAACTCGTGATTGCCCATGATGGCGAATTTTCCGTAGGGGGCGGAAATACGGCGGAACATCTGCGCCAGATTTGAGGCGCCGTCCATCTGTCCATCCACCAGATCGCCTGTTGAAATCAGCATATCGGGCTCGGCTTCCCCCACCTTGGCGAGGATGTTTTCGACTCTCCTCTCTCCCACAATTCGTCCCAGGTGAATATCCGAGATCTGGACGATCCTGAGTTTCCCCAGCGATTTTGGTATCTTGGGCGTTTGAATCGTGACATATTCCTGCTGAATCGTAAGAGCCTCCACATATCCGTACGCCGTCGCAAACACGGCAGCCGCAAGGGCAGCGAAAAAGGCAACCCTCCCCGATAGAATCCACCTGTCCCATCTATTATGGAAAAGATGCGTTCCAACCGTGCAAATCAAACGATAGACGTCCATGAGCAGGGCCGCGGAAACGAACAGGAAGAGAAATCCCATCCACACAAACCCGGCAACGGCCATGGCCCTGGATAAGGCATCCATTGCGAACCGTTCGCTGAGACGGACAATTACCGGCGAGAAGATCATCAGGAGCAGGAAGCAGGCAAGGATTGCACCGCTTCCCCCGGCCAGGGCAAAGGCCCTCTTCACCTTCAAAAAGGCATAGAAATGAAGGAGCCCGTAGAGCGTCAGAAAAACGGTAATGAAGGAAAGGAATCTCAACAATAGCCTCAGACTGGATGACGGATATTCTATACTGGATACTGGATGGTCATTCCTCGTTGCTCGGTTCTCCTTTTCTCTCTGCTTCCTACTGCTTAGGCCCTGCTGTTCCCCCGCCCGCCCTGCGCCAGAGATCCTCCGCCTGGTAGGAACTTCTGACAAAGGGACCGCTCGCCACGGCCCGAAAGCCCATATCAAGGGCCTTTTCTCTCCAGCGGTTGAATTCCTGCGGTTCGACATAGCGCTCCACCGGCAGGTGCTCCTTAGACGGCTGAAGGTACTGCCCCAGGGTCAGGATTCGGCATTCGGCATCGAGAAGGTCCTCAAAGGTTTCTTCCACCTCTCTGCTCGATTCACCCAGGCCCAGCATGAGGCCCGATTTTGTCGGAATGGAAGCGTCCTCCTCCCCGGCCCATCTCAGGATGTCGAGGGACCGGCCATAGTCTGCCCCCGGCCGCACGCGAGGATAAAGGCGCGGAATCGTCTCGATGTTATGGTTCAACACGGCGGGGCGGGCATTCATTACGACCTTGAGGGCATCTCTATCCCCCTGAAAGTCGGGGATCAGAACCTCCACGGCCGCATGGGCCACCCGTTTTTGAATCTCCAGGATAGTTTCGGCGAAAACCCCTCCACCGCCGTCAGGAAGATCGTCCCGTGTGACCGACGTGACGACGATGTAGGTCAGCCCCATCTCCAGGACGGCCTCGGCTACATGGATGGGTTCATGGGGATCGATTGGAGCGGGCCGACCGTGCCCCACGGCGCAGAACCGGCAGGCCCGAGTGCAGTTGGGTCCCATGATCAGGAACGTTGCGGTTCCCCTGGAAAAGCACTCCCAGATATTGGGACAGTGGGCCTCCTGACAGACCGTGTGGAGCTGGCTCCTCTCCAATAGACCCCTTACCTGTTCATAGGCAGGGCCGGCCGGGAGTCTTCGCTTGAGCCAGTCGGGCTTGCGAATGAGGGGGTTGGCATCTGGTTGCTGACTCATCTTGTCTCTCATCGTAAAGGAAAAAAGGATTAAAAAGAGCGGCGCTCGCGCTTCAAAATTGTATCCGCTGCCTTGAAGGGCCAATTTATCTCAAGGTCTTCAACCTGTGTCATGATCAGTTTAATCCCGAAGATTTCTTCCAGATGATGCTTGAGATTCTGGCGTACATCCTCCATGGACAGGCTCCTTCCGAGCTCTTTTTCCATGGATGTGATGCCGATGCCTTTGAGACCGCAGGGGTGTATCCAGCTAAACGGATCGAGCGACAGGTTGACGTTGAGCGCGATGCCGTGGAAACTGATCCCGTGGCGGACCGCGATCCCGATGCTTGCCAGTTTGCTGTTGCCTATCCAGACGCCCCGGTTGAGAGGGTTCCGGCCGGCCGGAATCCCCCAGTTTTCAGCAACCCGAATGACCACCTCTTCCAGCATCTCCACATACTCCACCACGCCCACACGAACAGAGGTCAGATCCATGATCGGATACATAACGAGCTGACCCGGCCCGTGAAAGGTGATGTCTCCGCCACGTTCCGCCTGGATGACCGGAATTCCCCTGTCTGTGAGCATCTCCTCGGAAACAGTCAGATTCTCCCTTCCTCCCCTTCGGCCCAGGGTAAAAACCGGGGGATGCTCCAGCAGAAGGACCACATCCGTGCCGAGTCGCTTTTCCCATCTCGCGGCCACAAGCTCGGTCTGGAGGGTCCAGGCGTCCTGGTAGCCGATGCGATCCAGGTCAACGCAGAGCCAGTTTCTCCTCGGCGACGAGGGTTCGGGGTGCGGGTTTGTTCGGTTTATTGAGTTCATTGGTTTTGCTGAGTTTGGCTTCGCTCGACCCAAACTGATGACTTTCAGGAGACAATCGTCACGTCATGTTGGGCCGGTCAGACGGAACGAAGGTCGTTTCGCATTCCCTGGGCGAAAGTTTGAGTCGCTTGAGTCCCACCTCGGCAAGCTGAGACATCGGGTCGTACATCTGCGATACTGGGGGGTTGTAGGAAAATTCCGCATCCATGAGGTCATAGAGGGTCATCCCCCCGTGAATGGCAAGGGCCAGAAGATTGATCCGCCACGCGGCCCCCTCCTTTCCCAGGGCCTGCGCCCCCAGGATCTTCCCGTCTGCCTGGTTGACGATGACCCTCAGATGGATCTCCGTCACGTCGGGCATATAGTGGGGCCGAGTTTCCCGCCTCGTGGAAACGGCCCTGGCATCATACCCGAGTTCTGTGGCGGTCTGGAGCGTGTAGCCGGTCGCGGCGATCTCCAGGCCCCCCACCTTGGTGAGGAAGGTGTTGAGGGCCCCCGGATAGGCGGTGTTCCCCCCGGCCGCATTCACGCCTGCGGTCATCCCCTGGCGGTAGGCGGAGGTGGCCAGTTGCATGGTGGTGGGCGTTCGATCGATTCGGGAATAGGTGCGCACCAGGTCCCCGATGGCGTATATTCCCTGAACCGAGGTCTCCATTCGGTTGTCTACGGTCACCAGGCCGTTTTGAACGGCTATTCCAGCGGTTTCGGCAAGCCGGGCGTTGGCGCGCATGCCCACGGCCATGACTACGATGTCGCAGGGGATGGTCTCTCCGGCAATGGTCACGGATGCCACCTCCCGGTCCCCGTCGACCCGGTCGATCCCTTTGCCGAACAGAACCCGTATTCCCAGAGCCTCGAGTTCATCAACGATCGCCTCTCCCATTTCCGGGTCGAGATTGCGGGGAAAGGGCTCCGGTGTACGTTTGGTAATGGTCACGTCGAGACCCCGGCATCTCAACCCCACGGCCACCTCGAGCCCTGCGGCGCCCCCGCCCACCACCACCGCCTGCTTCTTCCCTGAGATAGTGGCGGCCTCGACCAGGGCCCGGCTGTTGTCGATATCCGATACAAAATGGACGCCGCTCCCCACGAATTCCCTGGCCCCCGGAATCGGGAGATTGATGGGGGATGCCCCATTGGCCAGGATGAGGGCGTCGTATGGAATCAGCCTTTCCTCAGAAGCGGCGAGGTCCAGTGCCTTGACAATCTTCTTTTCGGGGTCGATGGACAGAACCTCGTGGCGAAGGAGCTTGACAAGCCTGTTTTTTACCTCCGGGACATGGTATTTCAGGTCCTCAAAATCCTTGACCACACCCTCAATCACAAAGGGAAGTCCACAGGGGGAGAACTGATCAAAATCCCGTTTTTCGATAAACGTGACCCGGCATTCCCGGCTGAAACTGAGGGCCGCCCTGGAGGCATACAGGCCCCCTGCGCCAAGACCGACAATGACAATGTCTAAAGGTCGATTCATATTCGTGCGCCTTCCACGCTCCTCGCTACAAAGGATTGTAACACGTTGGTTGTGTTTAAAAGGTCCAATGTCATCGCTTCTATCAGAAGGCTCATCAGCTTCGGGTTAGCCATATCCGCACAAAAAATCTGACAGACCGATTCAGTTTCAGGAGAGTAGAGTATGGTGGAGAACGCCTTGGCGGTCAAGACAAAATTGCCACATGCATTTTTCTGCGGGCGAGACGGCGAGATAGCGCTCCAACGCGGATAACCGCAACCAAAAATGGTGCGTGCTGTGCAGATGACGGATACGGCATTGACCCTGGGAACGCGACAGGAGTATTCATTTTGCTCATTTCGAGCCTTTGAAGCCCGCAGGCAAAAACCGGATGAACCCGAATGGCTGGTATTTCGCTTGACAAGGGGCGTCTCTCCATTTTATACGATGACTGTCCGGTCAGTCATGGAGGGTTCATGCCCAAGGCTACGTTCTACAAAATCGCAGAAGACAAACGCGAACGCCTCGTGCGCGAGGCGGCCCGCCTGTTTGCCGAACGCGGCTTCAATCAGACCGATATGGCCGAGCTGGCCCGTCGCGCCGGGGTGGCCAAAGGTTCCATCTACAACTATTTCCAAAACAAGGAAGACCTCTACATACACGTGTGCAGGGACGGGATCGAACGTTCCCGCAAGGCGCTGTATGGCGAAATGGATCCCTCATGGGATCTTTTTCGTCAGGTGGAACACATCTTCCGGCAGGGCGTACGATTCGTCCAGACCTACCCTGAGTACTTGATTTTGTACGACAATATTTCATCGGCCGGCATGGAACGTTTTGCTGAAGAGATGTCCCTGGAAGTAGAGAAATTTACAGCGGACTACCTCAAGCGATTGATTCACCGCGACATTCGAAACGGGATCATCCGCGGCGACGTGGACGTGAATCTGTCGGCCTTTTTCATCAACAGCCTCTATATCGTTTTTTTAACCTCGCTTGTTTCCACCCACTTCAAGATCCGCATGCGCGAGTACCTCGAAATCAAGGGAGACATCGACGCCGAGACCATTGAAAAGGAGTTGCGCAGCATGACCGTTATGGTCGACCGTTTGCTCAGACCCGTTCATAAGGCGTAATGGCGCATGTCGGTTCGAACCGTCCGCCTTACCGGGTCAATAACAGACAACCCTCTATGAACAGGAGGCTTACCATGTCAGACACCACCGGTGGACAAATCATCGCAAAAATGCTCAAGGCCGAGGGCGTGGAAACGTTTTTCGGCATCGTGGACGGCACCTATATCCAGCTTTTCGCCCACTGTGTGGAAGAGGGTCTAAAGATGGTCACCCCGCGCCATGAAGCAGTGGCCGCTCACATGGCCGGGGCCTATGCGCGCCTGACCGGCAAGCTGGGCGTCTGCATCGCCAGCAATGGACCGGGCGTGGCCAACATGCTGGCCGGCGTGGCTGTGGAGAATGTGGAAGGGAACCGCGTCCTGCTGATTACCAGCTCCCGGCGCACCGGCATTACCTATCCGGACCGGGGCGGCGCCTACCAGTGTTTTGACCATGTGGGCGTCATCAAAAACATGGCCAAGTGGTCGGCGACCTGTGCCTATGCCGAGCGCATTCCTGAACTGGTGCGCCAGGCCCTGCGCAACTGCTATCAAGGCCGTCCGGGCGTGGTCCATCTGGACGTGCCCGAAAACCTGATCAATGGCCCGTGCCCCGATGTACCCATCCTGGCGCCCCATCACTATCGACGGACGCAACCGCTGGCGCCATCGGCCGACCAGGTCGCCCAGGCCGCGGATTTGCTGACAACGGCCCGATTGCCCATGATTCATGCGGGGAGCGGGGTGATTCATTCGCAGGCCTTTGCTGAATTGCAGCGTGCTGCCGAACTCATTCATGCGCCGGTGATCACCTCTTGGGCAGGCCGCGGAGTGATGGACGAACGCCATCCCCTGGCCTGGCCCATGGTGCATATCGATGCGAACACGGCCGTGCGGAATGCCGCCGACGTCTGCCTGTGTCTGGGATCCGACATGGGCGAGACCGATTGGTGGGGCAAGGCCCCCTACTGGGCCAGGCAGGCCGACCAGAAGTTCATTCAGGTGGATATCGACGAAGGGCGCCTGGGCCGCAATCGGCCCGCGGATCTGGCCATTGTCGGCGATGTGCGGGTGTTTTTGCAGATGCTGATCGAGCATCTGACCGCCAAAAGCGCCCGGATCGACCTGGAGCCCCGCAAAAAGGCCGTAAGCGAACTGGCCGAACTCAAGACGAACGATCGCGCCATGCTGGACCAGATGCTGGATCTTCCCGGAGAACCGATGATCTCGTGCCACGTCCCCCATGTCTGCCGGGAGCTGTTCGCCGATGATGCGGTGGTGGTCTTCGACGGGGGCAACACAGCGGTCTGGGCCAATTTTTACACCCAACTCCGGACGCCCAATACCCAGTTAAGCACGCCGCACATGGGCCATCTGGGTGCAGGGGTGGGTCAGGCCCTGGGCGCGGCCGCGGCCCGGCCGGACAAGGAGGTCTACTGCATGATCGGCGACGGCGCCATGGGGTTTAACATGCAGGAAATCGAAACGGCCGTGCGTCAGGGCTACAAGGTCGTCTTCCTGGTCTTTGCCGACAAAGCGTGGGGGATGGTCAAATTAACCCAGATATTCGCCCTTCAGCCGGTCAAGGAGACTTTCAAGACCGCGCTGGGGCCCGACCACAATGGCACCATCAATGCGGATCTGGGCGATATCGCATGGGACCGCCTGGCCCAATCCATGGGCGCCTTTGGCGCACGGGCCAGCAGCCCCGAATCCCTGCGAACTGCCCTGGCCCAGGCCCGCGCGGCCGACACCTGCGCGGTGATTCACTGTGAGGTGAATGCCGAGGCCCACCTGATGGCCCCGGGATTGATGCACTTCAAGGCCATGCACCAGGAGCCCGCCGGAGAATAGCGGTTTGACAAAGGAGACCTTCTATGGACGCTGCAGCCATCGACCAGATTCATCTCAATTTTAATCAGAGCGGTTTGTTCGCACTCAACTGCGTCATCGGCCTGATGATGTACGGCATGTCCCTGGATATGAAGCTGGAGGATTTCAAGCGGGTCCTTCGGTCGCCCAAAGGGCCGGCCGTCGGACTGGGCGCCCAGTTCATTCTCCTGCCGGCCTTCACCTTTCTCCTGACCCTGATCCTTCCGGTGACCCCCTCCATGGCCCTGGGCATGATTCTGATCGGATCCTGCCCGGGCGGCAATCTGTCCAACATCCTGACCTATCTGGCCGGCGGGACCACCGCCCTGTCGGTCAGCATGACCGCGGTCTCCACGGCAGTGGCCGTGGTGATGACCCCGTTGAATCTCTCCATCTGGGGGAGCCTCAACCCGGCCACCCATGCGATCCTGCGCAAGGTCTCGCTGAATCCCATGGATGTCTTTCAGACCATCGTCCTGATTTTGGGCATCCCCCTGGCGCTGGGGATACTCACCTCCCGCTTCTATCCCCGTCTGGTGGAACGTATTCGAAAACCGTTCAAGACGGTTTCGATCATCATCTTCTCCCTTTTCGTGGCGGCCGCCCTGGGGGCCAACTGGCAGAATTTCCTGCAGGCCATCGGACTGGTAGCCTTTGGCGTATTTGTCCACAACGCCCTGGCCCTGAGCATCGGTTACGTTTCGGCGCTGACATGTGGGCTTCCCGAGGCCGATCGGCGGGCGGTCTCCATCGAGGTGGGCATACAGAACTCGGCCCTTGGACTGGTGCTGGTGTTTCAATTTTTCGGGGGTCTGGGCGGCATGGCCATCATCGCCGGGTGGTGGGGCGTCTGGCATATCATCTCCGGCCTGATCATGGTTTTTTTCTGGTCGCGCAGGCCCATTAGCCCTGCCGCACAGGTACAGAAGGCATGAACTCCCAGACCACACCCTACGCGTCGGTTCTGGTGACCGGCGCGGCTGGCTACATCGGACAGCAGGTCGTGGCAGCCCTGGCTGCGGATCGCGGGCGATTGACCACAATTGTGGCCAGCGACCTGCGGCCCGTGCCCGAGGACCGACAACTGGCCGGCGTGGAGTATCTGGCGGCAGACATCTGCTCGCCTGAGCTGACGCAGGCCTTCAAACGGTACCGAGTGGATGTGGTGGTCCACCTGGCGGCCGTAGTCACGCCGGGCAAACGGTCCGACCGTCAACTGGAGTACAAGGTCGATGTCCTGGGCACGCAGAACGTGCTTCAGGCCTGCATCGAGTCGGAAGTCAAAAAGATCATCTATACCTCCAGCGGGGCGGCCTACGGCTATTATGCGGACAACGCGCCCCTGCTGGACGAAACGGACCCTATTCGGGGCAACCAGGAGTTCGCCTATTCGTATCACAAGCGGCTGGTGGAAGAGATGCTGGCCCGCTGCCGCGAGGAGCACCCCGGTCTAGAACAACTGATCTTTCGGCCGGGGACGATCCTGGGGGCCCATACTCGCAACCAGATCACCAATCTGTTCGACCAACCGCGCATCACCGGTCTCAAGGGCGCAGACAGCCCCTTTGTGATCATCTGGGACCAGGATGTGGTGGGCGCCATTCTGAAAGGAATCTTCCAGAGGGGCCACGGCATCTTCAACATGGCCGGGGATGGGGTTATCACCCTTAGAGAAATGGCCCGTCTGCTGGGCAAGCCCTACATCGCGCTCCCGATCTGGCTGGTGACCGCCGGCCTGTGGGTCGGCAAACGCCTGGGCCTGACCCAATATGGTCCCGAGCAGGTCCGGTTTCTCCGCTACCGGCCGGTGTTGTCCAACCGCCGTTTGAAAGAGGAATTCGAGTACGTCCCTAAAAAAACCACACAAGAGGTATTTGAATTCTATCTGGAGAGCCGGCGGCATGCCCATTAGACGCACCTTCAAAGAGAAGACGATAGTCATTACCGGTGCGGCCGGCGGTCTGGGCGCGGCCTTTGCGCGGCGTTTCGGCCGGGCCGGGGGTAAAATCGCCATGCTCGACCTGAAACCGGAGGAGGTCGTCCGGGCAGCGGAGGATCTGCGCGCTGAGGGGATCGACGCCCTGCCTCTGGTCTGCGATGTGTCCGAACCTGAAAGCGTGGTGACGGCCATGGAAGCGGTCATGAATCATTTCGGCGGCATCGATGTTTTGATCAACAATGCGGGCATCACTGCGCGGGCCGCCTTTGCCCAGACGCAACTGAAGGTATTTCACAAGGTGATGGGAGTCAATTTCCTCGGCCCGCTTTACTGCACCAGGGCATGTCTCGGAAGTCTGGTCCGGCGCAGGGGGGTGCTGATTGTCATCAGCTCGCTGGCAGGCTTTTCCCCCCTCCTGGGCCGCACTGCCTACGCTGCCAGCAAACATGCCCTGCACGGGCTGTTCGACTCTCTGCGAAGCGAACTTCGTGGGACCGGCGTGGGGGTGCTCATGGTCTGTCCCGGCTTTACCGCCACGGGCATTGCCACATCCGCCCTGGACGGCGACGGCTCCATCACGCGCCATCCCCAGTCCACAGCCGGCCGTCCGGCGACCCCCGCGGAGGTGGCCGAGGCGGTCTATCAGGCGGCCATTCGGAATAAGCGATTGCTGGTCCTGAGCCGGGTAGGTCGGCTGGGACGGTTCATCCACAAGGTCTGGCCCAGCCTGTACGAGCGGCTGATGGTGCGCTCGTTGCGGGCCGAACTGGAACGATAATGAATGTAACTGGTTACGGCAAAAGGCTCGTCACCCCCGGGTTGAACGGCAGATCCCTCAACCTTGAACCTCTGAACCCTTGAACCTCTTTTCAGGATGAAGGATTCCATAAGATAAGGAGAAGAGCAATGAAGATGACGCCTTCGGAAGCGTTGGTGGAAACGCTGGTGGCCGAGCGGGTGGACACGGTCTTTGGGATCGTGGGAAGCGCGTACATGGATGCCCTGGATCTGTTTCCAGCGGCCCAGATTCGGTTTGTGCCGGTGGCGCACGAGCAGGCGGCCTGTCATGCGGCGGATGGGCTGGCTCGCGTGACGGGCCGGCCACAAGCCTGCATCGCCCAGAACGGCCCGGGCGCCGCCAACTTCGTTTCGGCCATGGCGGCCGCTTACTGGGCCCATTCGCCGGTGGTGGCGATCACCCCGGAGACCGGGAGCATGGGCATCGGCACCGGCGGATTTCAGGAACTGGACCAAATGCCCATGTTCGAACGGCAGACGGTTTATCAGGTGCGCGTCAACCGGCCAGAACGAATGGCCGAGCTGGCCCGGCGCGCCTTTTACATGGCCAAGAACTTCAACGGTCCCACCCAGCTCAATATTCCGCGTGATTACTTCTACGGGGTGTGCGAGGACGAGATCTATTCCACCGCGCTCATCGGACGCGGTCCCGGAGATCCGGAAGCCTTGGCCCAGGCGGCCGAGCTGCTGGCCCAGGCCGCTTACCCGGTGATCCTGGCCGGGGGCGGCGTCAGCCAGGCGGATGCCCTGGCCGAGGTCAAGGCCCTGGCCGAGTATCTGAGCGCGCCCGTGGCCAACTCCTATCTTCACAACGACACCTTTCCGGCCTCCCACCCGCTTGCGGTCGGCCCGATCGGATACTGCGGTTCCAAGGCCGCCATGCGCACCATTGCCAGGGCCGATGTGGTTCTGGCCCTGGGATCGCGGCTGGGACCGTTCGGCACACTCCCCCAGTATGATATGGATTACTGGCCCAGACAGGCCAAAATCATTCAGGTGGACGTCAACGCGGCTGTCTTGGGACTGAGCAAACGGGTGGATGTGGCCTCGTGCGGAGATGTCAAGGCCTTCAGCATCGATCTCCTGACGCGCATTCAAGCCCTCAGGCCGGGGGCCAGGCCCGATAAGGCCCGATTAGGGGAAATCGCGGAGGCCAACCGCGTCTGGGCCGAAGAGCTGGCCCAGTGGTCGAGCGTCACCCGCTCACCCATGCACCCGCGCCGGTTCCTGAGCGAACTGGCCAGGGCCATACCGGATGGTTCCATCATCGCCACCGACATCGGCAACAACTCGTCCATGTGCAATGCCTACTTCACGTTCAGCAATGTGCGCCAGCACCTGGCCGCCCTGAGCTGGGGCAACTGCGGCTTTGCCTATGGTGCGGCCATGGGCGCTACGTTCGGTGCGCCGGGCAGACCGGTCTTTGCATTTCAGGGGGACGGGGCGTACGGCATCAGCGGCATTCAGGAGGTAATGACGGCCGTGCGCGAAAAGATCCCGGTGATCGCCATCGTGGCCAATAACCTGGAGTGGGGCGCCGAGAAGAAGAATCAGATCGATTATTACGCCAACCGTTTTGTGGGCGCCAATCTCCCCGGGAACCCGGATTATGCCAGGCTGGCCGTTGACATGGGCGCCAAAGGCTATCGGGTGACGGATCCCACAGAGGTCGGTGATGCGGTGCGCGATGCGGTGGCCTCCGGGCAGCCGTGCGTGATCAACGCCATGATCCAGGGCGGCGCCGAGGTGCTGGCCGAGCCTTTTCGACGCGATGCCCTGAAAATGCCGGTGCGCTATCTGGAGAAATACCGGCACCTCGCCGCATAAACGAAACGGTGGAGCACCCTCTGGAAGCGCCTGTCCTCCACAGCGGAAGTGCCGGCTCTATTTTTGTAGTTTGCTGACAGTGCTGCGAATTCTCGAAGGCAACGGCTTCCTTTGGTCAGGGAATGGTCTCCATCGCCGCAAATGCCGGCTCATGAAGGGGGATCAGGATATCCCCTGCGGTCTTGATCTTCATCATGATGTCATAAGCCTCATAGACGTTGACAGGGGTCCCCGGAGGGATTACCTCCATCTCCATGGCCTTGATCTGCACGGGCGGATCGAAATTCTCTCGAATCACGCAGAAACCCGTGATGACCGCCTTGCCGCCGGGGGTGTCGATCAAAAGGGTCAAACCGCCCTCTGTGTGGACGGGCGTGTGAACGGCGACGATGCCCGGAACGATTTCGGTGTCCCCGGCAATGGTTCGAATCTGACCGTTTTGCTCCACATCTTCAATATAATCAACCAGATACCGGTAATCCAGGGGATGGGGATGGTGAATGGTCTCCATCTCCTTTTCGTGGACATAGATCTCCGCATTTTCACATTTATAGTCGTTTTCACAATGGTCGTTATGGAGATGGGTGTGAATGACCATGTCGATATCTCGAGGGGCCAGGTCCCAGCGGGCCAGCCCTTGTTCAAATGTATAAATTTTACCATGGATCGCCCGCTCCCTGGCCTCTGACTGGACCGGGTTCATCTCGCCCGTATCCACCAGGATCTTCCGGTCGCCGCCCTCCAGATACCAGGCGTATATGGGGATCGTGTATTCCTCCCCCATCGCCCATTGATAGGTCATCATGCTCTTGTCAAAAATCTTGGTTCCCATGACAATGGGATGTATCTTAAACATAGGTCCCTCCCTTGCTCCACCCCTTCGTGAGGGGTCTGTATAGTGCCTGAGCGAAAATCACGCCTTCGCGTGATTCAGGCAAAATTCGAATTTCGAAATCCTAAATTCGAAACAAATCCAAATGGCGAAGGTTCGAAATGAGTAATGCCAACAGTATGAAAATATAAGCTTTTTGACATTGAGACATTTTTTGTTTTTGTCATTGTTTCGGATTTCGTGCTTCGAATTTCGAATTTTCTGACCGAAAAACTGGCTTTTCGGTCAGGTAATATATACCAAAAAGCCAAGCCGTTTCAGGGAATTTTTCTTCCCGCCTGATTTCCCACTGTCCTCCGCCTGTACCCCTTCGAAAGGGGTCCCGTGGCAGCAATTTTCATTTTGGGAAAATAGCCATGTGGGAGAGGCCTTCCAGTCCCGCCTCCTATTGCGGGATGGCAAGATGGCGCTCTCAAAAGGCTTTGGAACAGAACTGATGTCATACTGAGAATCGCTTCACTTTCGGGATTTGTCTTGATATTTTTTTGGGCTGTGTTAAGTTAAAAAGCTCAAAAAATGTGACGCGAAAGGGGAAGTTATGTCCGGGTTAAACAAAGGCCCCATCAGACTCGATTTTTCCAAGGGAGGAGGTCTTTTGCCGGCCATCGCACAAGACTATCAAACCGGGAAGGTGCTGATGCTGGCGTATATCAACGAGGCCTCATGGCAACAAACATTGGAGACCGGAGAAGCCCATTACTGGAGCCGTACGCGCCAGGAGATCTGGCACAAGGGCGGCACCTCCGGCCATGTGCAGAAGATCAGGGAGATCTATGCGGACTGTGACAACGACACCGTCCTGTTTAGCGTAGACCAGGTAGGCGGCGCTGCCTGCCATACAGGACATGAGACCTGTTTCCATCAGCGGGTCGGGCGTGACGGCAGCGTGACCGTGGTCGGCGAAAAAATATTTGATCCGAAAAAGGTTTACGGAAAATGAATCGATTAAAATTTGGCATCCCCAAAGGGAGCCTGCAGAATGCAACGATCCATCTCTTTGAAAAATCAGGGTGGCGCATCAATGTAAACGGCCGGAGCTATTTTCCGGATATCAACGACGATGAAATCGAATGTGCCATCTGCCGGGCCCAGGAGATGTCCCGGTACGTGGAGACCGGCACCCTGGATGCTGGCCTGACCGGGAAAGACTGGATAGAGGAAAACGAGTCCGATGTGGTGATAGTGGACGACCTGGTCTATTCGAAAGTCAGCCAAAAGCCTGCCCGTTGGGTCCTCGCCGTGCCTGCCGACTCCCACATCGAGCGCCTTGAAGATCTTCAGGGAAAGAAAATCGCGACAGAGCTAGTCGGCTTCACCAAGCGATTTTTCGCACAGAGACATATCGACGTCCAGGTGGAGTTCTCGTGGGGGGCCACCGAGGCAAAGGTGGTTTCAGGGCTTGCGGACGCCATTGTCGAGGTGACAGAGACGGGGAGCACCATCAAAGCCCACGGCCTCAAGATCATCTATGACCTGATGGAGACCAACACCCAGTTGATCGCCAATCGAACCGCCTACCAGGACCCCTGGAAAAAGGCCAAGATCGGGCAGATTATTCTCCTGCTGAAGGGCGCCCTTCGGGCGGAGAATATGGTGGCACTGAAGATGAATCTTCCGCAGGAATGTGTGGAAGACGTGATTCAAATTCTTCCGAGTCTAAACGCCCCCACCGTGGCCGGGTTGTACAATTCTGACTGGGTCTCGGTGGAGACCGTCGTGGACTCAAGGGTGGTCCGGGACCTGGTCCCGAAACTGATGAATGCCGGGGCCCAGGGTATCATCGAGTATTCCCTGAATAAGGTAATCTGATGGATACAATAACAAAAAGGGCAAACGAAATCCCTCCCTTTATTGTGATGGACGTCCTCGAACGGGCCCATGAGCTGGAAAGAGAGGGCCGGCATATCATCCATCTTCAAATCGGCGAACCGGATTTCCCCACCCCTGCGTGCATCTGCGATGCAGCGTGCGAGGCCATTCGGGAAGGGAAAACCCATTATACGCACAGCCTCGGGCTCATCGAGCTGCGGGAAGCCATCTGCGTCCATTATCTTGAAAAGTACAGGGTCAAGATCGATCCAGATCGCGTTCTCGTTTCCTCGGGAACTTCTCCGGCCCTTTTTTTGATATTTGCCGCCCTCCTGGAGAGAGGCGATGAGATCATCATGTCTGACCCGCACTACCCCTGCTATCCCAACTTTGCGGCCTTCCTGGGGGCCCGTCCCGTCCGTATCAGGGTGGAGGAAGGAGAGGGATTCCAACTGCAGCCCGAAGAAATCAAGAAAAATATAGGACCCAAAACAAGGGCCATTCTCATTAACTCCCCCTCCAATCCCACTGGAAACCTCCTGTCAGCAGAGCGCATAGAGGAGATCGCGGGCCTCGGTTTCCCTGTGATATCCGATGAAATCTATCACGGCCTCGTGTATGGAGAGAAGGAACATTCCATCCTTGAGTTTACGGACAATGCCTTTGTTTTGAACGGGTTTTCCAAACTCTACGCCATGACCGGATGGCGCCTCGGGTATCTCATTGCCCCCCCGCACTTTGTTCGTCCCTTGCAGAAGATGCAGCAGAATTTCTATATCTCGGCTGGGAGCGTCTCCCAATGGGCAGGCGTCGCCGCCCTGACAAAGGCGGGAGCGGATGTCGAACGGATGAAGGCGGTCTATGATGAGCGGCGCAGGTACATGATCCAGCGGGTTCGGGAACTGGGGTTCGGGCTCGCCGTAGAGCCGGCAGGCGCCTTTTACCTGTTGGCCAATGCCAGGCACCTTTCGGCAAACTCCTATAACCTGGCGTTTGAGATCCTTGAAAAGGCCGGGGTCGGTGTATCTCCTGGAATCGACTTCGGGCAGAATGCTGAGGGATATCTCCGGTTTTCCTATGCCAATTCCATCGAGAACATTCGGGAAGGACTGGACCGAATCGAGGCATTCCTTAAACAGCGGTAAGGTTTTTTCGCCTCCATCAGTGATGCCCGCAGCAATCCCCGCCGCACCCCTTGACCGCGCCTGCCATAGCTCGAACCACCTCGGCTTGATCCATATCCTTGATTCGATCCACTGTTAGATTAAAAAAAAAGGAATCATGGGCCATCGCCGATTGCGGCAGCGGGATATCGATATGGCCAAAGGTTTCGGCTATTGCTCGAGTATGGACCTCCAACTGGATCCTATCTCCAACCTTTTTATCCAGAAGTGCATATTCAAAAGGGGTGAATCCCTCTGTGCCGATCCCTACCGCCAGATCATACGATTGAGGCCCTGCGGTTAAATTCATGTCAGTTTTCGTCGTTCCTGCCTCAAAAGAAAGCCTTACCATCTTGAGGCTCCTAACCTGCTGTTCGGCGTCGTTCATAACCGATTCCCTTTCAATATCCCTGTCGAATGTCGAAGATTCGAGTGCTTCGGCCCTCGAATCTTCCCCCGATGGTTTGTACACACGCATATTCATAAAGAAAAAGGGCTGAATAATCAAGAAAAAGATGTGGTTAACGGAGTTCGTAGCGGAGCGCTTCTTCAATCTCCTTAAGGTGCGCCTCATCCGCGATCTTTTGGCCTTCCAGGTCACGCACATAAAAGACATCCGCGATCTGGTCGCCCTTTGTGGCGATCTTGGCAATTCGGATATCAAGGCGGAGATCGAAGAGCGTCTTTGTAATCAGATAAAGGAGGCCCACCCGGTCATCCGCAAATACCTCGATCAGGGTAAAAAAGTCAGAGGACGCGTTATCGATGACAACCTGAGGGGGTTGGGAAGGTTTATCGTGATTGGAGAGAACCGATGACGCCCGCTTCTGGCCCAGCCGATAGGACAAAGACAGCTTTCCCTCGAACGTGCGTTCCAGATCCTGCCTCACTTTCTGCCAGGTAGTTTCCGGATGGATCGTGTCGAGGGGTCGAGTCGTCTTGAAGATATCTACCGCGGTCCCATCTCTCCACGTGTAGATATCTGCGGAGAGGATGTTGACGCTGTTCAGAGCCAGCACACCGGCCATATCCGCGAACAGACCCGGCCTGTCTTCTGCCAGGAAGGTGAGGTCTGAGCAATCCTCCACGGGGTTTTCCCTGGCCTCCAAGAAGAAGGGAGGTCCCGAATCCTTCTTCGCCGGGTCCTTCATCTTCAAGACCATTTCAATATGACGCACAATGTCCCGGGGCGCGCTGGCCAGGAGGTATCGTGGAGACATCACCTCAAAGTACGGCTCCGGATCCACGCCCTTCTCCTGAAGGGCCGAATCCTGACGCACGTGATCCATGGTCTGCCGGACCTTTTCCGAGGCGTCAACGGTCGCCAGTTCTCCCCTCGCCAGGATGTTGAGCACCTTGAAAAAGAGTTCCTGCACCAGATTGGCAATCCAGTCGGTCCAGGCCCTGGGACCAGTTGCCATGGAATCCGCCCAGGTGAGAAGGTAGAGCATGCGGAGCCTTTCAGGGCTCCCGACCAAGCGGGCGCAGTGGACAACGGATTTTTCATCGCCGAGATCCCTTCGAGTGGCGGTCTCCACTAAAAGGAGATGGTGCCGGATCAGAAAGAGGACCTCTTCGGTCGCCTCGGCAGGATACTGGAACCGTTTCAGTATCCTGCGGGCAATTTCCACCCCTCTGACCGCGTGTTCCTTGCCGATCTTGCCGACATCATGGAACAGACCCGCCAAAAGGAGGGGTTCGGGGTCCGGAATCTCCAAAAGAATATCGAGGAGAAATAGCTCCTTCTGACCACGGATCTCCTTGAGACGCCTGACCGTTTCGAGCGAATGCCGGCCCACGGGAAAGGTGTGGTAGGCGTCGAACTGGACCCGGTTCGCAATCCGTGCAAATTCAGGGATAAAGGCCGACAGGAAACCGAGTTCCTGCATCTGGATCAGGACCTCAACGGTGTGGTTGCCATTGAGAATGTTGAGAAACCCCTTCGCCGCCTCTTTCGATCTTCGGAAATTGTCATCCACAAAAGAGAGGAATTCCGAAACCAGCCTGCGTGCCTCCATGGAGAGGGGGCGTCCGGTTCGCGAACTCTCTTCGAAAATTCTCATGAGAAGGTGGGGGTCCGTCAGTATGGCGGTAGCTGAATCAAAGTCGATTTCTCCCTGGTGAACATGAAGGCCCTCGGCCATCTCAACTGTTTCAGCCCTTTTCCACAACCCCCTCTCTCTGGGGAGATGAGCCCTGACAAAAGCCCGGTTCAGGGCCTTGATGGAGGCCATGGCGGCATGGAGATCCCCCATGAACCGCTCCACTGCCAGCAGGTCCTTGCGATCCCGATAGCCCAGTCTCGGGGCGGTCTTTTCCTGATATTCAAAGTTGAGCCGATCGTTTTTCCGGCCGGACAACTGGTGAAGGTGGTTTCGAACCAGCCAGATAAAGGCAAGGTGCTGCCCCAATTCCACGTATTCATTATGAGAGAGCTTCCCCGTGTATTCCAGATCCCTTGGGGCCATCAGTTGAAAAAAGGCCTTGGCTATCCAGAGGATGTGATGGTAATCTCTCAATCCTCCGATCCCCTCTTTCAGATCGGGCTCCAGGATCACGCTGGCATCTCCATTGCTTTCCATACGGATGTGATATAGATCTTCCAGCCATCTGGCAAAGGCGTCCTTTTTTTTTGCGACAACTTTTCTTTGAAGGGTCGCCACCAGATTCAGAAAGAGAGGGGAATCTCCGCACAGAAAGCGGGCATCCATGAGGGAGGTCAGGACCTCGAAATCACCTTTTGAAAGTCCAAGACAATCCTTGACCGTGCGCGTCCCGTATCCCAGGTCGAGGCCAAGGTCCCAGAGGGGGTAGAGGATCTCCTCTGTCAGTCCCTTTGCCAGGTCCGGTAGGCGGGGGCCGAACAAAATCAGAACGTCGACATCCGAATGAAGGGATAGTTCCTTTCTTCCGTACCCGCCAACGGCAAGGAGGGCGAACGGCGTCTTATTGGAGAACAGGCGCCGACCAGCCGCGCTCTCCTGGAGGCTTGTACGGAAATACTGGTCCATGATCTCGGTATGAAACGCCTGAAAGTCGATCGTCCCTTGGGACGCAGGCAACTGGGAGAACAACCGGGTTCTGGATTCCTTGAGCTCTTCAAAAGCGGTTGACATAATGCATACGCAACGGTTTAGCTGGTGAGCTGTTGAGCAATTCAGGGGGTGTGAGCCTGACGGATGACCAGCCTGCCACCCAGCCGCTTATCAGCTCACCAGCCCACCATTCAGTTTTCAATTAAATCGCCTCTTTTCCTGTCTCCCCCGTACGGATGCGAAGGACCTCTTCCACCGGGTACACAAAGACCTTGCCATCTCCGATCTGCCCTGTTCGGGCCTTTTCCTGGATGATCTTGACCGCCGCCGGCACCAGACTCGCCTCCATAACGACCTCAATCTTGACCTTGGACACAAAATCCACCTGGTATTCGGCCCCGCGGTAGACCTCTTTATGTCCGCGTTGACGGCCGAACCCTTTTACCTCGCTGACGGTGAGCCCCTTGACGCCGATACTGGTCAGACCATTCTTCACATCATCCAATTTAAACGGTTTGATAATCGCTTCTATTTTTTTCATGATGTTCACTCCTTCATCCCATGCACATAAGGTTACATATAAAAGACGTTAATCGAATTGCTGAACCCTTTGTTTAAAAGGAGTACCCTGTTTCGTTATGCAGACTGATGTCCAACCCCTTGACCTCTTCTTCTTCACTCACCCTGAGGCCGATGATCCTATCGACGACCTTGAGAATGATCAGCGTCATACCAAATGCAAAGGCCATAGAGGCAATAACCGACACAAACTGGATCCAGAGTTGAAGGGGATTGCCGAAAAAGAGTCCGTTAGCGGCGTTCGGGTTGATAGCGGTGCTGGCAAACAGGCCGGTAGCCAGGGCCCCCCAGGTTCCACCCACTCCGTGAATACCGACCACATCCAGGGAATCATCGTATCCCAACCGTGCCTTGAGGAGTATGCCGCCATAGCAGACGATTCCTGCCAGTCCGCCGATAATGACGGCCGACAGCGGGCCTACAAATCCGGAGGCCGGTGTAATGGCTACCAGTCCCGCGACCGCGCCGCTGGCCCCACCCAGGGTGGTGGGTTCTCCTCGATGGAGCCATTCCATGAGTATCCAGGTTAAGGCCGCCACTCCCGACGCCACGTGGGTGACCACAAAGGCATTGGCCGCCAGTCCGTTACTTGCAAGGGCGCTCCCTGCATTGAACCCGAACCACCCGAACCAGAGGATCGCAGCTCCCGTAATAGTCATGGGAAGGTTATGGGGAATAAAAGCTGTACTCCCGTAGCCGACGCGCTTCCCTACAATGAGCGCTGCAGCAAGGGCCGATACGCCGGAACTGATGTGTACCACTGTTCCTCCGGCGAAGTCGAGCGCCCCCATGCGGGCCATCCACCCCCCGACGCCCCAGACCCAGTGGGCCAGTGGATTATAGACAAAGCTGCTCCACAGCAGGGCGAAGAGGAGAAACGCGCTGAATTTCATCCGCTCGGCAACGGCCCCGGTAATCAACCCCACGGTAATGATGGCAAACATGCACTGGAATATCATGAAAGCAATATGGGGGATGGTTGTCCCGTAGGAAGAACTCGGTTCCATGCCCACCCCCCTCAACCCAAACCATTCCAGCCCGCCGATAAGGCCTGCATGGTCTGTTCCAAACGAGAGAGAATACCCCCACAGCACCCATTCCAGCGTGATAAGCCCGAGAAGAATAAAACTCTGCATAAGGGTCCCCAGCACGTTCTTGTGGCGAACCATTCCTCCATAGAACAGGGCAAGGCCCGGCGTCATAAACATCACCAGGGCTGCCGACATCAACACAAAAGCGGTATCTCCAGTATTCATTATTCGATTCCTCCTGTTTATTTTTGAAGGAAACTAAAAGCAACATGTGTGCCACGGGTCTTTAGATCATTTTTTATCTTAGATATGAATAAGTTAAATCTTTTTTAAACGGAAGTGGGCATGGGGGGGACGAAAACAGTTTTGTAAACACAGAAGAATTTAGATACAAAATTGTATTTTCTTGAGAAGAGTTTTGTATGTGTCAGGTTCTCCAATGCCTGTTTGCAGCACGAAATCAGAAGCGGCTCGTCTTCCACTGAGAACTGGCCCACCTCCGTCGTGGTTTCAGCAAACCCTGGGTCCCGATAATGCGTTTCCATAACCATGGGCTTTCAATGCAGATCCCGCCCAGGGGATCGGCTATCCTGTGGGACGTCATCACAAATGGACCTTCCGCCTCCAAAACCGCTTGATCGGCCGCGCAGACCTCCTCCTGGTTTCATTCGGGTTTGAAATCACTTGTTCTCGTGACTTGATGAGGCTCAATATATCCACAGGGAAGATCCGCTTGACAACTCATACGGATGTTTGGGAAAGTTGAACCCTGCTGTAATTAAGAGGCGCGGGAAGCCGGAGCTTCCCGGCAGGTGCGCTCCCAAATCTGAGTTTGGGAAGGAGTGAAAGGATTGACGACCCTGTTAGCGGCGTGCCCCTGTGTGATTAAAACAAAAACGATGAATCATCGGGTTGCACCGACAGGAGGGATCTTGTATGGCAATGATGACGGCGAAAGAATACGAGGAAAGCCTCAGAAAATTGAACTTGCAGGTTTACATGTTCGGCGAGAGGATCGAGAATGTGGTGGACAACCCAATCATTCGACCCTCGATGAATGCGGTGGCCAAGACCTATGAGCTGGCCCATTCGCCGGAACACGAAGACCTGATGACGGCCACATCCTATATCACGGGAAAGAAGATCAACCGGTTTACCCATATCCACCAGAACGTCGGCGATCTGGTCAAGAAGAGCAAAATGGGGAGGCTCCTGGGCCGTGAGACCGGATGCTGTTTTCAACGATGCGTGGGCATGGACACCTTAAATGCCCTGTCCATTGTCACCTACAATATCGATCAGAAATACAGCACGGAATACTATGCGCGTTTTCTGAAATATCTGGAGTACGTCCAGGAAAATGACCTGATGGTGGACGGGGCCATGACCGATCCCAAGGGACACCGGGGACTCCCGCCCCATCAGCAGCCGGACCCGGATGCCTTTCTGCACGTGGTCGAGGAACGGAAGGACGGCATTGTGGTCCGGGGGGCCAAGGCCCATCAGACCGGCGCGGTCAATTCCCACGAGGTCGTGGTCATGCCGACCCTTTCCATGCGAAGGGAAGACGCGGATTATGCGGTCTCCTTCGCTTTGCCCAGCGACGCCGATGGGATCACCTACATCATGGGCCGTCAGTCCTGCGACACCCGAAAGCTGGAGGGGGGCGCCATGGACCAGGGAAATATCCTCTTCGGCGGTCATGAGGCCCTGGTGGTCTTTGACAATGTGTTTGTCCCCTGGGAACGGGTTTTCATGTGCCGGGAATATGATTTTGCCGGGCAGCTTGTGGAGGTATTCGCCGCCTATCATAGACAGAGCTATGCCTGCAAGGTGGGAGTGGGCGATGTTCTGATCGGCGCGGCCCAGACCGCGGCAGAGTACAACGGGGCTGACAAGGCATCTCATATCCGCGACAAGATCGTTGAGATGAACCATCTCAACGAAACCCTCTACTGCGGATGTATTGCCTGCGCCTCGGAGGGCCACAAAGAGCCCAGCGGCACCTATTGCGTGAACATCCTACTGGCCAATGTGCATAAGCACAACGTCACCCGCTTTCCCTTTGAACTCTCCCGACTGGCCCAGGATATCGCCGGCGGCCTGATGGTCACGTTGCCCTCGGAAAAAGACTTGAAAGCCCCTGAAACCGGTAAATGGATCCGGAAATACTTCCAGGCAAACCCGGATGTCCCCACCGAGAACCGAATGCGCATCCTGCGGCTCATCGAAAACCTGACTCTGGGCACGGCAGCGGTGGGCTATCTCACCGAATCCATGCACGGCGCAGGGTCGCCCCAGGCCCAGCGGATTATGATCTCTCGACGGGTAAATCTGGCGGAAAAACAAAAGGCGGCCAAAAAGCTCTGCGGCATCGAGGAGTAGCGGGTGAAACCGCGGGTTCGAATCAAGTACTGCGGGGGATGCAACCCCAATTACGACCGGGTCGCCTTAGTGGAAGCGATGAAGGCCCGTTTGAGCGGGGCCGTGGAGTGGGCATCTTCGGACACTGACCCCTGCGATCTGGTGGTTGCAGTCCAGGGGTGCGAAACGGCCTGTGCGGACCTGACGGCATTTGATGGGTATGAGATTCACCACATCAAATGCCCTGATGACGCGAACCTGTTTGCCGAGCAGATGCACGCGAAAGTGCATGGGCTACCCAGTCCGGAATCTCCGGCGAGTTAGCGTCGGTTACTCTGGTCATTGGAATTCAATGTCTTACGCCGCCGCCCACGAAAAGGTCCCCTGACGGGTGATGAGCTCACAGGCCCTCACCACAGAGACCGTATTTTGATGAAATAGGTTCATCAGGACCCTGTCCAGGCCAGCCGAGGCAAGCATGGGGACGTAAACTCCTTCCAGCAGGCGTTTCTTTTCTTTCGGGCCGTTACCGCTTGTGAGATTGGAGAGTCCCACCACGGTCTTCACTGGAAAGCCCAGGAGTTCCGGCAGCATTCGAATGACGGTCAGGAGTTCCATGGCCTGTCTTGGGCCGTCCTCCCACATCAGGGGGACTAACACCGGATCGATCATGAGCCGATCGGGTTCGATTCCCTTTTCATTCAATGCGTCAAGAAGTTGGACCGATAGAAGGAGGCGTTCGTCAGCACTCCCCGGAACCATCCCGTTCGAATGGAGGAGAAAGCCTATAATATCACAGTCGAATCTGGCGGCCAGGGGAAGGATCGTTTCGAGCTTTGCGGGCTCTAAGGAAAACCCGTTGACGATCGGCCTTTTTCTGCACGTCTGAAGACCGGCTGCCATGGCCGAAGGATTGGAGGTATCCAGGGAGAGGGGGAGATCACAAACGTCCTGAACCGCCTCCACAAGAAAAACCATCTTCTTTTCCCCATCCCGCGTCAGGGGACCCGGATTGATATCCAGGATGTGGGCCCCCGCTGCGGCACATTTTATTGCCAGATCCTGAATGGGCACAGGGTCCATCTGATCTAAGGCCTTCGCTATGAGGGGATCTGTTACCTGAATATTGTCGGCTATCATCTGCATAGAGACTCCTACCCTCTAACGGTTCACCTTGCTGACGTCATGAGAGCCAGTCCCTCGATAAACCATTTGGGAGGCCTG
>CAYLJZ010000004.1:0-96818 GCA_964384085.1 uncultured Desulfobacteraceae bacterium | reverse complement strand
GAGTATACAATAACTCAAGATTCTTTTCTGCCGCATAGCGGCTTCGTCCAACAACGCCACTCACACGGACTCGCAGGGGCGGGCGGCCTTGGCTTTAGCATAGTTTGGAGTTAAACTCACTTTAGCGAAGTCCGCAAACCCTGCTCGCCGGTGGTGGCGGACGTTAGCCTACACCACAAATAGATGGAGTTAAGATGAGTGCTATTCCAACCTCTAATATGCCCGGTCATAAAAAATTGCATGATAGAGTTTATAATGCCTTGGATCGGTGCCAGGAATCGAAAAGCGTCGATTTCAAGGAATCAGCCCCCTGGGAAGAATTAAAGTGGCAAATTATTCGAACCATAATTGCAATGGGTAATCTTCGAGATGGCGGCATCATAGTGATAGGATCATCAGAGCGTGGTGATTCTTGGGAATTAACAGGGATTGAAGAAACACATCTTAAAACTTATGACGTTGATGATATTGTCGACGCTGTAACCAAATATGCCTCACCTCCTATTAGAATTGAAATTGTTTTGGTCAAATATAGAAATGGGAAGAGTTTTCTTGCTTTTCAAGTTCATGAGTTTAGCGACACTCCCTTTGTATGCAAAAACAACGGTCCCGATGACTACAAAAAGCTTCGCACGGGGGAGTTTTATGTTAGGCCCGCTGGAAAACCAAGAACGACCAAGGTGACATCAGCAGAGGATATGCACGAACTTCTTGAATTGGCAGCAGAAAAAAGGGCACGAAGAATATTGGAGGTTTCGCATCGAATAGGTTTAAAGTCCTCTGAAACATATACTCAAAAGTTTGATGATGAATTGGGGGGATTATGAATCAGAAAATTGAACTTCCCGTTCCGGTTCTAAACGCTCCCCATTGGAGGGTGAACTTTCGTTTAGAAATATACAATGACGAACTAATAGAATCGTTGGGTAAGTGCTTTGAAATAATTGAGAAAACCAAATTAAGCCTTCGAGGCTGGGACTACCCCCATCTAAGTAGACGTGAAACGGAGAGAGGTCAAGGAACAAACTGGGTAGCCTCATGGTCTGATTTTATGGGCCATAACGAGTATTGGCGTTTTTATCAAAGTGGGCAATTTTTGCATCTTTTTAGCGTTCGGGAAGCCGCTGAGCCAGAATGGCGTAAAAAGATGGAATCAGAAATGCGTTCCCATTTGTCTTATATGGAGGAAGTAGAATGGGAAAAAATTCCTGGTTTCATATCCATCATCAATTTTAATTACCAGATTACAGAGATTTATGAATTTGCAGCCCGTCTTTGTGAAGCGCAAATATATACTGGAAAAGTAAACATCAGAATTAATTTAAAAGGTATAAAAGGATTTGTCTTGGCCGCTCCTTGGGAGCGCGCATGGCATAGCTACTATGCTGCAACAGAGGATATTTTGTCATTATCAAAGGATTATGAAAGTGATGTGCTAATTGCAACGAGTCGAGATGAATCTTTGAAATCAATAGTTTGGTTTTTTGAACGTTTCGGCTGGCTTTCACCATCCATAGATGTAATCAGACACGACCAAGAAAATTTCTTAAAAGGTAAATTTTAAGGCTAACCACCGCATTAACTCGGACTGGCAATTCCGCTGCGCTCCATTGCCATCCGGTTATGCGGAACGTTAATTAAGGTTACTGAGACCCAACTTAAAGGAGACTGTAATATGTCATTAGGAATAGTTGTTAAAGGTCCTGAAGGCTTAGTATTAGCAGCCGAGAGTAGAATAACACTGGGAGCACGGGCAGAAACTCCACAAGGCCCTCAACAAATACCTGTATATTTTGATAACGCCACAAAGCTTTTGAGTTTTTCTGGACCAAATACCACGGTTGGGGTAGTAACCTACGGGCAAGCGGTGATAGGTCAACAGTCTCCACGAACTGCTGCAAGTTTTCTTCCTGAATTTGAAGCCAGTTTGCCGAAGAATCGGTTGGGGGTAGAAGAATTTGCTGACAAAATCAGTGAATTCTACTTGAAACAATGGCGTTCAATTATGCCACCTGATGACAAAATCCCCCATATCCCCAACATGACATTTGTAGTTGCTGGATATAATCCTGATGACATATATGGTAAGGTCTATGTCGTAGATATACCGCGTCAACCAGAACCGAAAGAACGAAGTAAAAATGGTGAATTTGGTATTACATTTGGAGGACAGCATGAAATAGTTTCTAAAATAATGATGGGTTACGATATAAGATTACCTGAACTGTTAAAAAAAGAGCTTAATCTATCGCCCGAGCAATTATCGAAGTTTGAACCGCTTATGAAGCGTTTTCAACTTGCTATTCCATTGCAGATATTGGCCTTACAGGATTGTGTTGATTTGGCCTGTTTTTTTATACGCACGACAATGGATGCCCAAAAGCTTTCTATCGGCATAAGAGGTGTGGGAGGTGCCATAGACATAGCAATTATAAAACGCAATAAGGATATAGAATTTATCCAGCGAAAGCAAGAGCATGGCGAATTAGAGCAACAACTTCAAGACGTTAAAGGAGGTGCAAAATGCCGCAAGAATTAACCTTAGAATATAATATGGAGAATTGGATAGAAGCGACCAGAGGCTGGAGTTTTATTATATACTCTACAGAGGGAGAGGCGGAAATGCCTACCACTCTGTATATTCGAGATATTTCATCCCCAAATATATTTTACAGCAAAACTAATTCTGAACGTAATTTAAATAAAGCGAGCCAAAAAAGCGTTATTCCTATAGGAGAAAATATTCGTGATGCAATTCGATCTATCTCAGGAAAATAAGAACGATTTTTCTCATATCGATGCACAAACGACAACACCAGACCGTGTAATCACGTTTGTACGAATCGGGATATCCCTAATAGTATTGATTGCAGCACTCTACGTTCAGACCTCGTTATTTCGGCCCATTTTGGGGCCTGAAAAATGGACGTCTTACCGTGAAATACAACGGTTTATTCAGCATGTAAAAGCGTAACTATTTGATATTATTCAATGCGTAAAAATTATGACTGTCCAATTCTGTTCTAAAGCATGGTTTTCTGGCCTTAAGCAATTGTATTCCCATGCAATTTTGGAACTGAAAATTTTTTAGCGTAACGAGGTCTGACGTTATCCTATCTCAAAAGTTTCCTGCTGACTACATTAAATGGGCAACTGCTATGGTTGGCCTAGTCGTTGGTTATTGGCTTCGTTAAAGATGGTTATTTATCGGCATTTTCTATGAATTGCGAAAAATAGGATGTTTCCTTTAATTAAACCCCTTCTGTCGGCCTGATTCCATTCACTTGATCGTGAATGAGAAGCCTGGGAAAAAGATTTCGGCTTAAAGTCTAACAAGGCTTCTACATCGGAGCGCAAAAAACCGCGCCCGCCGAAAAGCGCCGTTAGCGGGTAACAGGAGATCTATAGAACATGGCAGTCAACCGAGACAAACCCAACAGATGGAAAGGCGACATCACGAAATCGGTCGACATGTACAACGACTGGTTCATGAAGTTCGCACCAAAGGCTTTTCGCGAGACGCGCATTCAGACCACGAAGGCGGTCATAGCCGCCCTCCATTCGACTGAGAACCTTACGAATATTCAGCCCGCAACGATGCGGATGCACCCCGAAATCCTACCAACGCTCCGCATGTCGACTTGCCCTCCACTCGCGGTAGACCGTCTCATCGGCCTATCTGGTGTCTCCACGAAACTCGTTAAACGGATAGAGCTTGAAAAGAAGCTTCCCCCTCGCATGTCGGCCGCTGACGCAGACGCGGAGTTAGCCCGTATCGCCGCTATTATCGAGAAGATGGCCGACCCGGACATCTTCGTCTGGCTCTCACGGAAGGACCAACCAGGTACCGAGACCGAGGTTTACCGAGCCGCCACCATCGTCGCTGACCGGCTATGCGGCGCGGTAGCCAATCCAATCATACGAAACGCCCAGGAAAAGCGGCAGCTCGCTGCCATCAAGGAATGGCTTGATGCCCGCGGCTACCAGCAGTTGCCCAGCGGTGAAGGCATCAAATTCGACGCAATGCGACCTGGAACCTTCAGCTTCCGCATGAACGTCCCCGTGAAACTCGAAGGAGGCCTTAAGTCCGTCAATATCCCCATCGACGTTGTCATCAACCCGAAAAAGGCGAAAAAGGGCAAATTTCCGGTCTTCTTTGAAGCGAAGTCGGCAGGCGACTTCACAAACACCAACAAACGGCGTAAGGAAGAGGCCGTAAAGATGGCGCAGCTTCGCAGCACTTATGGCAATAAGGTGCAGTTTCATCTTTTCCTCTGCGGCTATTTCGACAGTGGCTACCTCGGATACGAGGCGGCTGAGGGCATCGACTGGGTTTGGGAGCACCGGATCGAAGATTTGGCTCTCTTTGGGTTATGAAAATCATGAGTCAGGAATCCGCGAATCTCGAAAAGCAACGCCTCGCCCTTCAGGCCTCTCTCGACGCAAAGAAGAGCCAGGCCGAACGCAACCGTCTCGGGCAGTTCGCCACACCAACAGCGCTCGCAGAGGACATACTTCGTTATGCAGCGTCCCTTCTGCCGTCGGCCGGGCTGGTTCGCTTCCTCGACCCGGCCATCGGAACCGGTTCTTTCTACTCCGCCCTTGTGAAGGTCTTTCCGAAGAATCTCGTCGCCGAAGCCATGGGATTCGAGCTCGACCCTCACTACGGAAGCCCGGCAGCGGAGCTCTGGAAGGACACGAGTCTGGTGCTGAAGCTCGCGGATTTCACGAATGCAGAACCCGCACCACGCTTCAACCTGCTTATATGCAATCCACCCTACGTTCGGCATCACCACCTGCAGAACGGCGACAAGACCTGGCTGCAGATCCGCACACGACAGGCGAGCGGAATGAAGATCAGCGGCCTTGCAGGCCTTTACTGCCACTTCCTGGGCCTCTCGCACGCGTGGATGGCTGAGGGTGGCGTTGCCGGGTGGTTAATTCCAAGCGAGTTCATGGACGTTAACTATGGCCAGGCGGTAAAACGGTACCTTCTGGATCGCGTGACGCTTTTACACATCCACCGTTTCGATCCGAGCGATGTGCAATTCGCCGACGCCCTCGTCTCTTCGGCCGTTGTCTGGTTTAAGAATGAGCCCCCATCACGGGACCACGAAGTGAAGTTTACCTTCGGCGGTACGCTCTTCGAGCCAAAGCTCTCTCGCTTTGTCCCGGCCCTCGGTCTGGCAAACGAGCTGAAATGGTCACGCTTCCCAGCATCCGACGTGCGCCAACGTTCCGATATTCCGACGCTATCGGACTTTTTCCAGATAAAACGGGGCCTTGCCACGGGTGACAACAGCTACTTCATACTCTCCGAAAGGGAGCTCATAGCGCGCGGCCTGCCAATGGAAGCATTCACCCCCATCCTTCCCAGCCCGCGTTACCTGCAAGAAAACGAGGTGAAGCCACGGAAGGACGGCTCACCCGACATTATGCGCCGCCTTTTTCTTCTCAATACAAAGCTTTCTGAAGGAGAAATAGGCAAACGGTTCCCTGCTCTATTCGCCTATCTTGAGGAAGGCAAGGAACGTGGGCTGCCAGAGCGATACCTCTGCATGCACCGCTCACCGTGGTATGCGCAAGAGAATCGGCCACCTGCTCCAGTTGTCTGTACCTATCTTGGGCGCAGTGATGCAAAAACGGGCAGGCCCTTCCGCTTCATCCTCAACCGCTCGCATGCTACCGTACCAAATGTGTATCTGGCTCTGTATCCGACACCCCTCATGTCTCGCGAATTGGCGCGTGACTCAACTCTTTTGCGCAGAGTCTGGCGCGGGTTGAATCAACTATCCCCGGAGGTTCTCCTCAGCGAAGGTCGCGTGTATGGTGGGGGGCTTCACAAGCTGGAACCACGAGAACTTGGCAATGTTCCTGTGGCATTCTTGCCGAACCTGTTTCCGGACAAGAGCATACCGAGGAGGGCCAGTCAACTCGGACTCTTTGCAGAGGCGTGAAAGTCCGATAGTATCAACCTCATCAACTCGGACTGGCAATTCCGCTGCACTTCATCGTCAACCGGCTATATATGTGGAGAGCGTTGTTCCGATGGGAGAGGAGTGGAGAGCAGGACGTTGTTCCAATGTTGACTTGTTAGACAACAAAGAAACAAAGCCCCCGTGCTGACTAAATGTGATCTTCGCTGCCGCATTAATCGAAAGGCGATGAAAGGACTTAAGGAGATTGTAGGGGCATTACCTGCGAGTTCCCTTACGGGGCCCTGCGTGCCGACGCTGTACATGAAGGGAGCATTTCAACCGAACCGCCGAGGTGGGTGTCCCGCATGCCAGGTGGTGCGGGAGGGGAGCCGCGAGGGTTCTCCCTGTCCCGGTTGGGCAGGTGAATATGAAAGGGGAATCTGATAAATAATGCGCATGAACCATGAAGATATCATTCGAGATTTGGCTGAACGATCCGGTCGGGCTGTAGCCCACTACTGGAAGACGCGGCAGGGGCAGAGGCACAAGCAGCAGCAGACAGGGAAAGCTGATCAGGGACTACGCAGTGCTGTGACCGGCGGAGCGCAGATGGATGGATTCATTGACCTGTTCACAGAACTTATTGCCGATTCCGGTATCTCCAATAGATACGTCTTCAGAAAGAAGGCTGTCGAACTGCCTGGCTTCTTCCGTCCCACGAAAGAATGGGATCTCCTTGTCGTTCGTGAGGACACCCTTCTGGTTGCCATCGAAGCAAAGTCACAGGTCGGCCCATCTTTTGGCAACAATTTCAACAATCGGACCGAAGAGGCGATGGGAAGCGCCCTGGATCTCTGGACTGCCTTCCGGGAACGGGCCTATCTGAATAGCCCCCAGCCCTTCTTAGGTTATTTCTTCATGCTGGAGGACTGCGAGGCCTCAAATCGACCGGTCAAGGTACAGGAACCCCACTTCAAGGTATTTCCAGAATTTGTAGGCGCTTCGTATATGCGCAGGTATGAACTCTTTTGCCGGAAGCTGGTTCTTGAGCGACACTACACGGCAGCGGCCTTTATTTCATCGACATCTGACGAGGGAATGTTGGGGCGGTTTTCAATACCAGCGGACGATCTTTCACTTGAACGCTTTGCAAGGGTACTTGTGGCCCATTTGAAGGCATTTGTCTAAGCCCATGGAAAAAGCAACGGTTCATAGATTGATAAACGGCGATTCACGGGATCTCTCATTTCTCGATGACGGCTCCATCCATCTTGTCGTGACCTCTCCCCCTTATTGGAATCTGAAACGCTACAACGAGAATCCGGACCAACTGGGCCATATTCAGGATTATGAAGCGTTTCTGTCTGAGTTGGAGAAGGTCTGGCGACACGTTTTCCGCGTCCTTGTCCCAGGTGGGCGCCTTGTGTGTGTGGTCGGCGATGTCTGCGTCGCGAGACGCAATTTCGGACGTCACTTGGTTTTTCCCCTCCATGCAGATATCTGCGTCGTGTGCCGGCGTATCGGCTTCGACAACCTGAACCCCATTATCTGGCACAAGATTGCCAACGCTTCCTATGAGATAGAAAACGGATCGAAGTTCCTGGGAAAGCCGTACGAGCCAAATGCCATTGTTAAAAACGACATTGAATTTATCCTGATGCAACGCAAGCCGGGTGGCTACAGGAAGCCAACGAATGCACAACGGGAGGCAAGCCGTATTGATAAACAAGACTTCGACCGCTGGTTTCAGCAGATATGGAATATCACCGGCGCCTCTACTAGACAGCATCCTGCGCCTTTTCCTATGGAACTTGCCACACGTCTTGTTCGCATGTTCTCATTCACGGATGACACGGTATTAGACCCGTTTTGTGGTTCCGGGACTACCATGATAGCGGCTCTCAGGAATGGCCGAAACAGTATAGGTATCGAAATCGATTCGGAATATTGCAGAATGGCGGCGCGTTTTCTCAAAGCGGAAACGGGGAATCTATTCTCCACTGAGAGGCTCCAATTTGAAAGGACAGCCGCTGAAGGGCGGGACCTTGTAAGCGAAGATCGGGCTCTTTATGAACTTCGGCCAGCAAGGAAAAGGCTCGGATAGGCCAACAACCCCTTTCATTTGTAAGGCCTCTAACGCGGGCTCAGCCCGCAACCCAAGGGCGACCAGGTTTTGGGTTCAAAGGTTCGCGCCGCCAGCCCCACCCTCAATTTCGCCAAAAAGGGCCGTGATGTCTTGATTCGAAAGATCTATGAAGCGGTCAGACCGCGTGGCCATTTTGTCGGCTTTCAGGACGGCATGACCCGTTAGCACACCAAAAAAGCGATAATGACGTCAAGTTTTTTGGTGAAAACGGGACGTCTAAGACCATTATGCGAGAACTACGCTGCGACAAAAAGGCTTTTGTTTCCTGGAGCGGAGGCAAAGACTCCTGCCTGGCCCTGGATTACGCCCGGCGGTCCGGGTATGAGGTGCCGGTCCTCCTCACTATGCTGTCCGAAGACGGCGAGCGCTCCCGGTCCCACGGTCTGAGCAGGGCCATGCTCGATGCCCAGTCCGACGCTCTGGGCACAGAGATCCTGTTCGGGCGGACCACCTGGGAGGATTACGAAACGGTGTTTATGGACCGACTTTCCCTGTTGAAATCACAAGGATTCACTGTAGGAATATTCGGCGATATTGACCTGCAAGAGCATCGGGACTGGGTGGAGCGGGTATGCCGGACAGCCGGCTTCACCGCCGTTCTTCCGCTCTGGAACAGGGATCGGGAAACCCTTCTGGACGACTTTCTATCTTCAAATTACAGGGCAACGATAGTATCTGTCCGGGAGGATGCACTGGGTAGGGAATGGTTGGGCCGCCTTCTGGACCGGGATGCCGTGGAAGCCTTTAGAAGAGCAGGCATTGACTTGAGCGGGGAAAACGGAGAATACCATACCTTTGTTTCTGAAGGCCCCCTATTCAGAAGGCCCGTGTTGTTCAAGACTGGAAAAACCGTCGCCGTCCAGGGGTACGCCTTTGTGGAACTGGTGCTGGATAAGGGATTCCGGGATGAGTCGGGAGAACAGCAATTTTCATTTTGAATTAGACCTGAAGCCAACCTATTGTGTGAGTGCATCTTGCCATCCCGCCCGGGAAACACCTGAGTCCTCGTAACTTGCGACATGTTGTAAATTGAAAGGTGCTAAGGGCCTCAAGAGGATACAAGTGGGATAAGTTTATGTAGAGGAAACAGAGAGATGAGTATATGCGTCATGAAAAGGGCCGGCTTGAATTGCCTGCTGGCAGTTTGTGGACTTCTTTTTCTTACAGGAGGCGGTTTCGCTTACGAGATCAACGATAAGTTCTCCATCGGCGGGATTATGGCGGGGATCTATCAGTACCAAAGCCTATCCGATGCGCCTGGGTATGACAGCCTTGGAAGAGGGCTCCTGGCCTTTCAACCCGAGGCCAGCTTCACCCCGACGGAAACCGACGAACTATTTGTCAAGTTTGGCTTTGGTGCAGGAAACGGTCTAATGGAAGCGGAAAAATCCCCCTTCATCCTGGCGCCATGGGGGGGCGACACTCAGGATGGCGTCAAGGACATCAACGGAAGAGGACGCGACTACCTTCTGACTGCGTGGTACAAACATACCTTTAAATTTAGCGACCATCACGCCCTGGGGCTCACGGGGGGCATCATCGATGGTGCCGATTATATTGATGAAAACGCCTATTCCAATGACGAGTACACACAATTTATGAACCAGGCATTGGTGAACGCACCCCATGCATTTCTCCCATCCTATGACCTGGGCGCTGCGGTTGAATGGGAGCTCGAACGCTTTTCCATAAAAGGGGTTGCCATGGCCATTGGAAGCAACGGAAAGGAAGGAACGTTCGATCAACCGTACAACGCCTATTTCACCCAGTTCGCCTACGCCGCAAATACCGGGTTGGGGCAGGGAAACTACCGACTCATTCTTGGGGTGTCGAGCGATGCCTATCCCAATCCTGAGGGGACGCACATGGAACGACGTGTCTGCGCCATCGCCTCGTTTGACCAGCAGTTGGGAAATATCCTGGGGGCATGGGTCCGTTTTGGCTGGCAGGATGACGCGGCAGCAGTTGATTACAAGGGAATTTATTCGGGGGGACTCAATATCAGTGGCAGCCTCTGGGGCCGTTCTTCCGACAATATCGGCATTGGCTACGCCCACATGAACGGCGGCAATCAGGATGTGGACCACACGCATGTGTTCGAGACCTATGTCCGTTTTGCTCTGAGCGACATCTTTGCCATTACCGGGGACGTGCAATATATGAAGGACTCCATGAAGGCGGGGGACAGCCCGAGCGGCTGGATCTTCGGTCTGCGGGGGACGGCTGAGTTTTAGAATACCGTCACGCCATTTATAGGTTGGTATTTGGACAACAGAATGAAAACACTCATAAAAGAGCGCGCATTTTTCTACTCCTTCCCCATCTTTTTCATCATTTCCTTCATCATTTTTTGCATGTCCTCTTGAGAGGGCTGTTGACCTTTGCCGCCGTCGCCCAAGGACGGCATCCCCCCGAGTCCAACGGCCTCTTGGACGTCCTTTGCCTGGGAGTATTCGGCAGGGATTTCGAACAGGGAACTATCCTGGGTTCCCAAGGTGATATTTTCCAGATGAGATGACACATTTCCAGCCGGAGGCGAAAGTGCAACTTCCTGCCGAAGCGGATAGCCCAATTTCGAGGTGAACCAGACTTTCATATGGACAGGAGGTTCGTCCTGGGCCACTGTCACATCGCCCTCGAATACATCGCATTTGTACCCCTGAACCGTTTCAGACCCCACCTTTTTCATCTTGTTATTCTCAATCCATTCCCGAAAGCTGGCAGCGTCCGCAGCCGGGTTTTTTTTGCTGATCTCGTTGATGTCCGTGACTGTATATTTCCGGGAGTCGGGAAACAACTGATACATCGAGGGACGCTTGAAGATCGAAATCATCCCCATCAGCTCTGTCCGGCTGATGTCGTCGTTTTTGAAATAGATCTTTCCGGTGTGCGTTCCGGCAACGGATTTCATAACCGTGTCTGCAGAGAATTCAGCGCAAACGGCCCCAGTGGCCAGAAACAGACTCAACATGACGCCAATGATCAGTGATCGAATCACGTTTTCTTTCTCCTTCCATTTGGATGTCTTGGACCTCGATATCGATCAGTGCCTCCATCGGGCGCCTGATCAGACCATGCCTTTGGGTGAATAGCCCTCATTTTGGCCAGTTGAACCACCTCATTTTGGGTTTCTGTACCACAAGTGAAACCGCGAATCCATCTATTTTTGTTGTGCGGCCGAAAATGTTAGGCCAATTAAACATGTTAGCATAAATGAGGGCAACGGGACGTCTATCGCTTTCGATGTTGCCGAGCGTGCCGGGGTGACCACACCTTTGAGTTAAGAAAGGCTTTGAGAGGCAGAAACGTGATTTCAGGTCCTCACAGATTTGGATTTCAGAAGAAAACTGCCGTGAGGTCGCACCTAAGTCGTAAAACGGCAAAACTGTAGGTAATCAATTAATGGTGGATATCCTAACCAGTTGTATTCATTAATTTACTGGTCGGGGCGAGAGGATTTGAACCTCCGACACCCTGCTCCCAAAGCAGGTGCGCTACCAGGCTGCGCCACGCCCCGATGGCTTGATCCAGCAGATAATTAATTTTAAATTTTAGTCACTTGGCCCCGCAAAATCAAGCCTATATTTGCGCATTAATTTCTTGACCTCACGGACGCTTCTAATTATAGTTCTGTATTAATCACGGGCACCTGTTTTGTGGCAGGAGAGGGGGCTACGCCCCGACATTTTTTGAAATTTCAGGAGGCCTTATATGGACCTTTTTAGACGGATCGGCATCGGAATTGTATCGATTATCCCCGCATTTGTATTGGGCGCCCTTATGTGGGATTGGTTCGGGTCCTGGCTGTCTGTGCTGGGGATGGTGGTGATTGTCGCGATTTTTTCCGGTTCCGCTATCGCAGGAAAATTTTCCAAACAACATGAATAAAGATAGTTTTTAGCCGATCGGTATGTCAGGGGGGCGAGCCCTGTGGTTCGGCCCCCCTGTATTCGGTTTAGGCAATCCCCAGAGTGTACGTGAGGGATTTAACGGTATTTTTCAGGAGCTTGCTGGCGGTCATGGGGCCTACACCGCGCGGGACCGGTCTGATATAGCCTGCGATCTCCACTGCCGCATCAAAGTTCACACCCCCTCAGGATGGCCACCTTCTTCCCTGTTTTTTCGTTGATCTTGTCCCTTCCCGGTCGACGCCTACATCAACGATGCAGGCGCCCGGTCTGATCCATTCGGGCTTGATCAGGCCGGGAACCCCGGCCGCCCCAATGAGGATGTCCGCCATTCGCTTGTGGGCGATATTCGACGTTGTCTACGATATCCCCTGCCTTTCGTATTCCGGATTTTAGCAGTGTGTCCCCCCGAATTTTACACGTTCTGCATTTCGCAGGCCATGATGGTATGTTTACACAACACTGAGGTTGTGATGGATCCCACGCCTCCGGGAACCGGGCTGATTTTGTTTACAATGGGTTCAGCCTGGGCAAAATCCACATCGCCGCAGTATTTTCCGGGATTGTCCGGGTCGGGGTTGATGCCCACGTCAATGACGGTCTGCCCGGGTTTGAAGAAATTGCCTTTGAGCATTTTTGCCTTGCCTACGGCTGCAATCACGATTTCTCCGTCCTGACAAACGCCCGGAAGATTTTCTGTCCGTGAATGGCAAATCGTCACCGTGCCGTGTTCCCGCAAAAGGAGCATGGCCAGAGGTTTGCCGACCACGAGAGACCGTCCCACCACCACGCATTTTTTCCCTTTGATCGGGATATTGTAGAATTTGAGCATTTCCATACACGCACTGGGTGTGCACGGCGGAAATCCGGTGGTATCATCGGTGAAGACCTTTGCCGCACCGCTGGTCGTCAGGCAGTCCACGTCTTTTTCAACCGGAATCAGGGTCCTTATCTTGCGCTCATCAAGATGTTTGGGCAGCGGAGAGAACATTAAAATACCGTTCACATCTTTTTTTGCACTAATCTCACTCACTGCCTTTTCAAAAGCCGCCTGACCGATGTCTTCCGGGAATTCAAACACCTCGCAGGCCATGCCCACCCCTGCGCAGGTTTTTTTTGCGCCGCCTTCATAAAACAGATCGTCAGGACGTGCGCCCACACGGATAATGCCGAGTTTCGGGGTCGCGCCCCTGGCTTTCAGGGCCTCAACCCGTTTGATCATGTCTGCCTTCATTGCATCCGCAACCGGTTTTGCCTTCAAAACTTCTGCCATTTCGACTGTTCCCCCTTATTTCTTTGTAAGTTTGGAAATAACCAGATCCAACGTTTCATCCGCAATCCTGCATCCGTCATTGACCAGACGTTCCATTTCTTCTGTCGCGGATTTGACAAAATTCTGATCCTTGATGGTGTTAAGGTTGATAATGACATTGAGTTTCCCGGAAATCAGGGCGGCTTTCATGAATACGACGCCGCATCCCACATCGGAAATGGCGAGCATGGTTCCGATCTGACCCATGCGCTGATGAATTTTGATGCCTTCATACGCCTTACGCATAATCTCCATGGGCACGGAGCATGCAGTTTTGGAGCATTGCTCCATGGTTTCTTCCTTGAATTTGATTTCCTCAGGCGTATTTTTCGGCAGACCATAGGCCTTGGACAAGGGCTCAAAAACCTCCGCATCCTTGTCCACCAGCGTTTCCAGTTCGGAAATGACTTTGGAACCTTTTTCAAGCAGATCTTTGACCTCAGACTCCACATCTGCATATTTTTTCTTGCCGAGCGTGAGATTCCCCACCATGTTGGAAAGAGCCATGCCGATGGCACCGCCCATGGCTGCCGCGCCGCCCCCGCCCGGGACCGGGGCCTTGGATGCCAGTACTTCAATAAACTCTTTGCAGGATTTGTCTACCATTGATGCCATGTTTCAGTCCTCCACCTTAAGGGTTGCTATTAGCGTCACCAGGCCAGGAACACCGCCAGGTTTTTTCTTGATTTGCTTGACTTCCGCTGCGATTTGACTGAGGATTTGTTTGCGAGTGTCAGTTCCTCTAATCAATTTTGTCGTTAGCTTGACTCTCCTTTGCTGAAAAAATAATGCTTGTTCCATTATCATGGTAACTTTGAGAAAAAAGTTACAAAGTCCGCGTGGCACGTCCATAACATACTATTTGCCTTATTTCAAATCTTTTGTATCAAAATTTCGGAGCAATAAATCAAAGGCTGAAAGCCCCAATCAACGAGGATCAGGAAACCAAACCCACTTTGATAGGAGGGTTGCCCCTGGCTGGCGGCGAGTCGGATTGGGCAGAAATTCCCTAATGGACGGACGTCCAACATCGAACATCGAACGATCAACGTCGAATGGGCCAGCAATCAGCATCCAGCGTGAATTTTAACACGGGGAGAAAAGATCGATGAAAACCAACCTGATCTATATCACCACACGGACTATGGACGAGGCCAGGGCCATTGGCAAGGAGCTTGTCTCGAAACGATTGGCCGCATGCGCCAACATCATTGACAACATGAATTCCCTGTACTGGTGGAAGGGAGAGATCCAGGAAGACCGGGAGGTGATCCTTATAGCCAAAACCGTTGAATCCCTGGTTCGCGAGTTGATTGACACGGTTAAATCGATGCACAGTTATGAATGCCCCTGTATCGTAAGTCTTCCGATTGTAGATGGGAACCCGGCCTTTCTGGCGTGGATTGCCCAGGAGACCCTGCGAAGGCCAGAGACCGAGGTCAGGCGGTCATGACTTGGACAAACGCCTTTTTTTCATCATTTTGAACAAAAAAATAGCACCTGCCATGCCCAAAAATACCAGGATGGCGATATTGTAGCGGAACATAATGTATGCCAGTCTCTCCTTTACGGTCTCCCAGTTGTTCCCGATGGAATACCCTATCAACATCCAAATAAGATTCCATACAGCGGCGCTGATGAGGGCAAGGAGGGCCACTTTGAGTACCTTCAGGTGCGAAATGCCGCCGGCAATGGATATGACGGATCGTATTCCTGGAAAGAAGCGATTCAGCAATATGAGAAAATAGCCGTATCGTTTAAACCATTCCTCGGCCCGACCGATGTCCTGGGCTTTGAAAAACCGATAGTCGCGCTCTATAAAAAACCGCCGGCCCAAAAACCTTCCGATCCAGAAGAGGAACATGAAACCGGCCAGGCTTCCTGCCAGCGTCGCAACGTAGACTCCCCCGAAGGAGAGCCTTCGGGTGCCCACCAGAAAGGCCCCAAAGGCGGTTATGGTGTCTCCCGGTATGGGCGGAAAAACGTTTTCCACAAATGCGCTGGCCCCCAACAGAATGTAGACAAAGCCATTGGGGAGCGAATCAAGAAAGCGGAGAAAATTGTCTACCCAGGGCAACGGACCTCCAAAGGTGCAAGGCGTCAGGCATAAGGCGCAGGGGGCGACGTTCATCGGCCATCCTCTAACAGCCATCAGCCTGGCTCAAGCAACGAGCAACAAGTCAAGTAAGGGGCTGAAAGCTCAAGGCTCAAAGCGGCCAGCATCCAGAATCGTACTATTATTCTGTTTTCCCAGTCAAGAGACAACTCCTCTTTTTACCTTGACGGAATCTGCGGCTTCTGGTATTTGAACACCCTTAAACAGGAGGTCATAACTTACGTGGCAAATAAAAAAATCAGCAGAAAAGAACTTTTAAAAGGACCAGATGAATTTCTGACCCTTTCCAGCAGGGCCGCCACCTTTTTTGGCAACCATCTTCGTGAATTGAAGATCGTCGGAATAGCTGTGGCCGTTATCCTTTTGGGCTATCTTTCCGTTTATGGCTATCTGCGCCATACCAACAAAAAAGGCCAGGAGGCCTACAATCTCGCCTACGATGCCGTCACAGATGCCTCGACGGGCGTCGCAAAATCTGAACCGGCTGCCACACCTGAAAAGGGTGACCTTAAACAGGCGGAAGGCCTGTTTGAGCAAGTGATTGACGAATATGGACTGTCAAAGGCATCGCGCCTGGCCCTGGCGCAGGTCGGTCACATCAAATTTGGCCACGGAAAATACGACGACGCCATCCGCTACTATGACCGGTTTACAGAAGAAATGTCGGGCCATAAAGAGTACCAAGATCTGACATCGCTGGCCCTGGCCTCGTGTTATGGAGCCAAGGGAGATGTGAAAAAGGCCATTACAATTCTGACGCCCCTTGCTGACGACACGGCGAATCCATTCAGAGAGACAGCCATGTTAAGTCTGGAACGGCTATACAGGCTGGATAACCAGCCTGACAAAGCGCATGAGATTTTAGTAAAATTTGTCGAGGAATATAAGTCGTCTCCCTTTTTACAGATGGCCAAGGCCCGCCTTTAAATCTTTTGTGAGCAATGCGGCGCAGAACGCCTCCTCCCTTTTTGCGGCCTGCGCAGGCCCCCCGGTCATCAAGGTGCCACGCTGAGGTTTTCTCTTTTTTACATTTCTCCTTGTTGCGACGGCTGATTCTGATTCACCCCCGGGACGTTGCTGGTCTTTTTCCTTGACAGTCCTGAACGCCTTTTTTATAGTCATTTTGTAGCTGAAATATAGCTTTTCAGGAGGTAACTGAATGATAATAACGGAAATTTTGGCCCGTAATGCCAGGATGTACAGAGATCAGACAGCCCTCATTGAAAGGGAGCCTGCCAAAGAGCGACGGGTAGCCATCACTTGGAATGAATTCGATGAGATGGCCAATCGAATCGCCAACGCCCTCATCAAAAAAGGGGTTCGAAAGGGAGACAAGGTTATTCACCTGATGATGAACTGCCTTGAATGGCTTCCCGCCTATTTCGGCATCTTGAGAACGGGTGCGTGGGCCGTGCCGCTCAATTTTCGCTTTTTGGCCGACGATATTCGGTATTGTGCAGATATCGCAGAGGCAAAGGTCTTAATCTTCGGCGAAGAGTTTGTAGAGCGGATCGACGCAATTAAAGAGAGCCTTGGGACTATCCATGACTTTGTTTTTGTAGGACCTGAAGAAATGCGTCCGGACTACTCGGAATCTTTGGATTCCTTTCTCCAAACCGGCGCTCAACACAATCCCAATATTCCAATTGATCTCTTAGACAATGCGGCGCTCTATTTTACATCCGGCACCACCGGAACTCCCAAGCCGATTCTCCTGACCCACCGAAACCTCGAAGCTGCCTGTATTGTCGAGAACCGACATCACAACCAGACTCACCACGACAATTTCCTCTGTATCCCCCCCCTGTATCATACCGGGGCCAAGATGCACTGGTTCGGAAACTTTATTGTGGGGGCGAGAGGGGTAATTCTCAAAGGGGTAAAACCCGAATGGATCCTTGAGGCGGTGAGTGAGGAACAGGCAACCATCGTCTGGCTACTGGTGCCGTGGGCCCAGGACATCCTGATCGCCATTGAAAACGGGAACCTCAACTTAAATGACTACAAATTGGACCAGTGGCGGTTGATGCATATCGGGGCCCAGCCCGTGCCCCCAAGTCTTATCAAGAACTGGAAAAAGGTCTTCCCGAATCATGCGTATGATACCAATTACGGCCTGAGCGAGACAACCGGTCCCGGATGCGTTCATTTAGGGATGGAGAACCTCCACAAGGTCGGCGCCATCGGCGTCCCGGGGTTTGACTGGGAATACAAGGTAATGGACCTTGACGGCCAGGAGGTTGCGAAGGGCAAACCGGGCGAACTCGCGGTGAAAGGTCCCGGCGTGATGAAGGAGTATTATAAAAACCCCGATGCCACGAAAAGCACCCTCGTCGACGGCTGGCTCCACACGGGCGACATGGCACGGGTGGATGAAGACGGCTTTATCTGGCTGGTAGACCGCAAGAAGGACATCATTATTACAGGCGGCGAAAACATCTTCCCGGTGGAAATCGAGGAGTTCCTTATGGAAAATCGACACGTTCAGGATGCGGCCGTTATCGGGATCCCTGATGAGCGACTGGGAGAAATCGTCGCTGCGGTGATCAAGGTCAAGCCGGGGGCCGAATTGACCGAACAGGATGTCATCGGGTTCTGCGAAGGATTGCCTCGATACAAGCGGCCGCGCAAGATCATCTTTGGCGATGTCCCCAGAAATCCCACCGGAAAGATCGAAAAGCCCAAACTCAGAAAGCAGTATGCAGGCATAGCGGAGAGTTTCAAGATATAGGAATTGAGGGATTGAGGAATTGGGGAATTGAGGGATTGGAGGACGGATAAATTGAGGAACTGGGGGATTGAGGGCTTGAATTAGAACAGGTAAAGAGGCCTTGCTGCGTGTGACGCCAAGGCCTCGGGATCTTTTTAGATTCGTTAACCACCAACTGTTGGGAGGCAAGACATGCATAAACTATTGACGGATACGCCGGGAGAAGAGATGCTCCTCCTGGGCAACGAGGCCATTGCCCGAGGCGCCCTGGAGGCAGGGGTGTCCTTCGCCACATGTTATCCGGGGACCCCTTCTTCCGAGATCCCGGAAAACTTCTTCAACATCAGCAGCGAAACCGACCTTTATTTTGAATATTCGACCAATGAAAAGGTGGCACTGGAAGTAGCTGCCGGGGCCGCGGTCTCAGGTCTGAGGACCATCGTGACCATGAAACACGTGGGCCTGAATGTCGCCGCTGATCCGCTCATGACCCTTGCCTATGTAGGCGTTACCGGAGGCATGGTGATCATCAATGCGGATGATCCCTCGCTTTTCTCGAGCCAGAATGAACAGGACAACCGCTATTACGCCCGTCTCTCGGGACTTCCCATGCTGGAGCCCACGAATCCCCAGGAGATGAAAGACATGACTTTGGCGGCCTTTGATCTGTCCGAGGAGCTGAAGCTTCCGGTCATTATCAGGACCACCACTCGGCTGGCCCATATTCGAGGACCGGTCCGCCTCGGGACCTTGAAACCGGTCCAAAAAAAGGCCCACTTTGAGAAAAATCCGTTCCATTTCGTTACCGTGCCGGCCGTTTCCCGCAACCTTCACAAACTCCTGCTGGAAAAATACGATCAGGCCGCCCAAAAATCGGACAACGGACCCTATAACGAGATCATCGGCAATGGAAAGTGGGGGATCGTGGCCAACGGGGCCAGCTTCAATTATGTGAGAGATGCGGTATTAGACCTGGGGCTCGGCGATAAGGTCAGCATCCTGAAGCTCGGATTCTCATGGCCCCTGCCTGAGGGGCTCGCTATCCGTTTCCTGAAAAGCGTGGACAAGGTCTTGGTGGTTGAGGAACTGGAACCCATCAATGAGACAGAGCTGAAGGCCCTGGCCCAAGAAAACGGCATTTCCATCCCAATCAAGGGTAAAGGCGTGGGGGCACTTTCCCGACTTTATGAGTACGACCCCGGAATGGTCCGAAAGGCAGTGGCCCAGTACTGCGGCATCGATTACACGCCCCATAACATGCTGGATACCTCCGATGTCCCTCCCCTTCCGGGAAGGCCGCCGAACCTGTGTGCAGGGTGTCCCCACCGGGCAACCTACTATGCGGTCAAGCAGGTCTATGGCACAGACGCCATTTACCCCACGGATATCGGATGTTATACCCTGGGGGTCCTTCCCCCCATCTCCATGGCGGATTTTGTCATCTGCATGGGCTCGTCCGTCAGTTCCGCCTGCGGGTTTTCGAGGGCCACGGATCAGAAGGTCGTGGCCTTTATCGGGGATTCCACCTTTTTTCACTCAGGCATTACCGGACTGGTGAATGCGGTCCACAATCAGCACAAGTTCACCCTGGTAATCCTGGACAACGGGACCACGGCCATGACCGGGCACCAGATCCATCCCGGGGTCGATACCGCCCCGATGGGGATCGATCTGACGCGTATCTCCATCGAGGATGTGGTCAGGGGACTGGGCGTCAAGGATGTCCATGTGGTAAAGCCGTTCAAGCTTAAAAAGACCATCGAGGCGGTAAAGGCCGCCAAGGAGTTCGACGGCCTGTCGGTGATCATTTCACAGGAGATGTGCCCCCTCTTTGCAAAGGCCACCAAGCAATTCAAGAAGGCCCATGCATTTTACGTCAATCACGACAAGTGCAAAAACCACCGGGATTGCATCAATCTTTTGGCCTGCCCTGCCATGTACCTGGATGGTGATCAGGTCGAAATAGACAGGAACCTCTGTATCGGATGTTCTGTTTGCGCTCAGGTCTGTCCGGAAAATGCAATCTTACCGCTGAAAGGATAAAAGGGAGGTTTCTTATGGAGACAAAAAGACTGGTATTTATCGGCGTAGGGGGACAGGGCAACCTCTTGGCCTCCCGTCTGTTGGGAGAGGCCGCACTCTCCATGGGGATACCCACGGTAGTGAGCGAGATTCACGGCATGGCCCAGAGGGGCGGCATTGTAGAATCGGCGGTCCTGTTGGGCGATGTAACCAGCCCCATCGTATCCAACGCCGAGGCCGACGTGTTCATCGGATTCGAGCCGCTGGAAACCCTGAGAGCACTCAATAAATGTAATAAAGACACGGTGGTGATCACCAACACCCACCCCCTCCCGCCCTTCACCGTGGCCATCGGCCAGGGGGTCTATCCGCCTGTGGAAGAAAGCCTGAAACTGATCCGGAACAAGGTCAGAAGGGTGATCGCATTCGACGGGAATGCCCTTGCGGAATCGGCCGGGAACCCCCTCTCCCTGAATATGGTGATGTTGGGGGCCTTGATCGGATCCGGGACCATTCCAATCGACGCGGTGGCCATGAAAAAGGTCCTTTCCACCTCCACCAAGAAGGCCTTCCTGGAATCCAACCTAAAGGCCTTTGATATGGGAATGAAAGAGGCAAGTAAAAATATATAAAGTAATTTTAAACTGTTGCGTGACGAGGCCCCGGTCTTGTGACGCAACAGCTTTCTGCTTAGACCTCTTTCCTGAGGCTTTTTCTCGTCAAAATCTCCTTCATCACGGATTCATCGACCAACTCCAGATCGGACGGGAGGATATGACCGGCCGCGTCATACCGGACGATCGGCACATCTGAGCTGATATAGCCGTACACCAGGTTGTGGGTGTTGTCCTCGTCCCGGATGATGCACTCGGATGGGAGCTGCATGGGTCTGTCCATGCCGCACTGCCTCAAGATATCGATGATATAGTTCTTGCCGCTGGCATGACCCATCTCCGAAGGGTCTGTGGAGGGCCTCAGCAGCCCGGCGTCCGTGTAGAGAAGCTCCAGGTTGGGGAACACGCTCAGGATATTCATGTGAAATGCTACGCGGAACCCTTCGTTTTCCAATCTCGCCTTGAGCCGGGCGATTCTTCGGTAATTGGTCTTGACATCTTCTGTGTCCTTGGCCGGCAGATCCAGGATAAGCGATATCTCGAGAAAGATGTCCCGGCTCATGTATTGGATGATGGTGTCCGCCGCTACATCGATGTCTTTCATGGCATAGCCCTTGTCCACCTGACGCAAAGAGAAGTCGGAGGTCGATTCAAGCCCTATCAGAAGACAATTCACATAGCGGTTCAAAAACTCGATGTAGTCTCTCTTTTTTAAAAGGGTGATGCCGGTGTAAATGGTGATGTGGAAGTCTTTGATCCGTTCCAGGATCTCCTGTACCTGGGCTGAGCCGCTCCTGAAATAGGAGTCGATGAACCGAATGCGATCCGACCCGAAGCCCATCATGAGATCCCGGATGGCGCCGGAAACCCTGCCGACCTCCTGCTTCTCCAGAAAATCCATCCTGGGCAATTCCCTGTAGGTGCAGAATTTACACTTTCCATACCAGCAGTGATTGTTGAATCCGATGTGGACCGGCGTTTCGTGCGTTTCCGTGTAAAGTTCCTGGAGAAAATCCCGTCGGCAGTCATAAACGGTGCCGTAATTATTCTCCGTAATGACGGCATCCTTCCAGCCCGAAATGATCGGATAGAGGTCCGTAGTCAAATCGATGTTGCCTGAAACGATGATCAGGTTGTCTGCGAGCCTTGAGGGGTGAACGCCCATTCGGCGCATGAACTCCCGAATAAACGCCGGAGACAGTCCGATGTTGATGAGGGGGCCTCCCAGGACCACCCGCTTTCCGCTGTCGAGGAGGTGCTTGAGGATAAGGAGATCACAGAAGTTGAGACAGGTCAGGATGTTGATCTCCGTGTCTGTATCCTCCAAAATATAGGGATCGAAATAGCCCTGCGCCATGAACACATAGAAGATATTATTGACCATATATTTCTGGTTCAGGAACGACATGACATTTGGAGAGAACCGGTCGATTGCCCTGGCCAGGATCTCGTCATACAGATCCGTGTCGATGTGAGATACAAACGGCCTCACCGGCATATCGCTGAATGTAACATTCAGCTTGTCATTCCGCAGGAGGTTTTCGGTGATGATCCGCGTTGCCATGGGGTAAAACGGTTTAAAGAGCGGAGGATAGATGTAGGTGACGTCCATTATAGAATTCCTATCACATTAGCGGGGTTTATTGGGTTCATTGGGTTTGTTGAGTTTACGATTATACTTCCTTGAATACTGTCACAAAAAACGAGAAAATCTGTTTTCTCTCTTTGTGGCTCTGCCTGCCCCGTGAAACCATCTTCTTCTCTTGTTTCACCGGGGTGGCTTTGTGTGAGATATTTTTTTGGTTGTGGTTGTACCGCGTTAGATACCTTTCGATGGGGGGCCGTCACTTGTTTCGTCTGTTACGATCTGTTTAAGGAGCAGAAAGAGGGGATCATCTCCCATCCCGTTTTCTTCTGCCTCATGGAGCACCTCGCTCAGGAACATAAGGCGCGACCAGTCAAAAGGCTTGTTCCTGAGACCCTTGACCTTTTCAGGGGTCAATTCTTGGGGAAAGCTGGAAGGGATCTCATGTCCCAGGGCCTTGAAGGCCAGCATGGTGCGGACGCACTTGTCGCAGCAGCAGCAGTTGGTGTCGGGGGGGGTATCATACCGGTACTGGCCTTCCCAGCAGACCTTCAGATTGGCGAGGGCCTCCGGCCACGCAAAGAGGGCCTTCAGTTTTTCCTCCCGGGTGAATACCATGTCGTGGTGGATCTCAAAACTGCTGCTCGACAGGAGCCGGTCCGTCAAGGGATGGCTTCCCCAGGGGGAGAGGTGAAGATAGGAATGGCTGCTCCCGACCAGACAGCCGCCCGACAGCTTTCGAAACAGAGAGGCGGTCGAGGCAAGGACACAGGCATGGGAAATCCAGAATTTCTTGATGGAGAGGAGGTATTTGAGGTTGGTCCGGACATTCAGAAACTGGAGGTCTGGATAATCTTTGAGGAGCTTCCGATTCCTTTCAACCACTGTTTTGCATTCCCGGTCATAGTCGATATTGACGTCAAATCCCTCGATATAAAGAACGGCGTTGATGTCGAACAATTTCCTCCTGATGGGCCCTCGCCTCAAGATATGGTTGAGGGCGCTGAAGCTCCCGTCGACGCCGCCGGAAAAGCTGAGCATTATGTCGTCAGTGACCTTTGTCTCTTCCACCTCGCTGTCGGGGACAATCTCAATTTCCGTATACTTTTCGGGAAACCAGATGCTAAAGACACGCTGATATTCCTCCAGGTTGTTCAACAGGGAGGCGGAGACCGGGCCGTGGACTTTCAGTGTGGCCTTGTCTTCCATGGCCTTGAGCAGGGCCGCGATGACAAAGGAGTCCATCAGTTCCAGGGAGCAGTATTCCCACTGGTCAAACGGGACATCGTACCACAGCCTCAGATCCTGGTCATAAGGCCTCTCCAGCCGAACATGAATCTTGAACTTATCGATATCATTACAGGATTCAACCATATCCAGGTGAAGGTGCAGATTTTTCATGGGTGTCTCCACAATCGGTTGCGGCCCTCTCATCCCTGTTTCTAAAAAAGGTTCTGCAACAGAAGAACCGGCAGGAAGCAGCGAGTATCGGGCATCCAGAATCCGGGTGAGGGCCTGAACCTTCCGAAATGAAGGTCAGTTCCTCCGTTATGGTAATTGATGATTGAAACGGGAAATTATCGCGCTCCCATGACATGTTACTGAAAATCAGTGAGCGGGGGCATCTGAATTGGGGACGGCTCAGCTCTTGATCTTTTCGTGCAGTTTTCTAATTCTGCTGCTGAGCGCCTTACAGATGTGAAGGGCGATCTGCGGGTATTCCCTCACAATTTCGGTAAATTCTTGTTTATGAAGCACCAAAAACCGGGATTCTTCTGCCGTGCGAATGGTGGCAGACCGAACAGCATCTTCAAAAAGGGCCATTTCGCCGAAATAATCTCCGGTCCCGATTCGCGCCAGTTCGATCTCCTGGCCGCCTTCTTTTGCCTCCCCCTTGATAACAGAGACGGCGCCATTCATAATGAGAAACATGGTCTCGCCGGCCTCGCCTTCTTTGATGACATTATCACCCGCCGGATATTGGACTTCCTCTGTCACTGAGGCAATAGCCGCCAGTTCGCTCGCGGAAAGGCCCTCAAATATAGTGATGTTTTTCAGTCGCAAGATCTTCTCTGGAATAGAAGTCTCTGTTTCCATCATCTCCTCCAATTTGACGGGATCTCGATCTTCCCTGTCAATGGCATGCCGCGCCATCTGTCGAATATATTTATTTTCAGACCCTGCCAATTCACGGATCGTTTCCGTGCCGACCCCATCCCTTCCCTGCCTGGAAATCAGATACAGGGTCAATACAAGCGTAACCCAATCCTGCTCCTGTAGAAGATGCGTACAGACGGCACCCTTATCGGTCCCAAAATCGGGCAGTTTAAAATGCTTCATTCCGCTTTTCAGGGTCTCGGCCGGATGGCCACCTTCCAGGAGCGGGAGCATAATGCGCGACAGGGAAGTATCCAGCAGATCATCCAGTGCCTCCTGGCTGTTGGATCGCCGACGGCTGTCCGAAGAAAAAAGGCCTCTCCAGACGATCCGCATCTGGCCTGACGAATCCTCAGCGGCCAATACTCGAAAAACATTTTCGAGTTCGATCTGCTTTTTATTTTCCAGATGACCGATGATCAGGTCCCTCTCCTGGCCTTCGGGAAGACGCTGCAATCCTTCCATCTCAACCAAATAGAGATAACAGCGCTCCAACCCGGAACGGGCAAAGCGGAAGATATCCAGATCTTTGATCTTCAGCAGGGCCAGCAGGTCGAAAATCCCCTCGCGGACCTTTCGGCGGGGGATGTTCAATGACTCTACAAGGACCTGGGCATTTTGGTAGGGAGCGGTCTGGATCTTTTCTTTGGCCAGGGTGAAGACCTGTTCCGATGCGTCATCCATCAGGCCGATGACCGTCCTCACGGCGTCGTCGTCGATCAGTTCAAAGGCATCGAGGGCCGCCAACCGGACAGCCTCGTCCGGGTGGTAGAGGTATATGACTGCAAACCGGTTTGGCGAAGGGGCTCCAAGGCGGTGGAGCGCCGTCAGCATATGAGGGAAGAGGGACTCGTCTTCTTCCCTGTTGAGCATCTCTTCAATCCGTACGATGTAGGCTCCGTCGCCTGTCTGGCCCGCTGCGATAACGCCGGCCCTTTTTTCAGATGAATCATGCGATGTCAGCCATGCATCGATGACTCCCTTATAGGTCTCTGGAGATTGTCGGTAAAGGCCGACCACCGCATATGCCTGGATTTCGGGATCGCGGGCGGTCTCTAAAATCTCTTTCAGGAAACCCTGAAAAGTCCCGGCAGGGCCGCGGTTGGCCGCCCTGAGTGTCGCAATGGTCAGTTCTTTCTTGGCTGGATCCGCCAGTTCCCGGAAAACAGGGAGGGCTTCCGCCCCAATATTGGGAGAAAGCATATCCAGGAGGGCCGTCGCAGTCTTGTCGTCATTGTCCTTTATAACCGACAGGAGTTTCCTGTCGAACCCCTCAATGGCCTGGTCCTTGAGTAAGCCGGCATACCAGAGGGATTTGTCCCCTCGGGACTGGGCAAATGCCTCCACCATTTGGGTCTGGATCTTCTTGTCCGCGAAAACGCTGTTGACATCCTTTTCCTCCAGCGACTTGAGGTCCAGTATATTTCTGGCAATCAGGTCGAGAAGGATTTTGGCATAGTTCTTTTTCAGGATAAACCCGGTGACAATCCACAGACCTCCGACGATCATGCCAAAAACAGACAGATATCTGGGATGAAAAATCCCTTCCGAAACCATGATCATCCCCGCGCCCAGGAGGATCCCGACGCGAACTACCGTGCCGCGCAGGAAGGGCCGAATGGTTGCCCGGTACTCCGCGGGGAAGAGGCCCATGAGGACGGCCCGGGCCGGGTTGTTCATGGTGGTCCGCAGCACATTGGTCGAAACCCTGGCATACATGGCCGAAAAGATATCGAACTTGAGAAGGAAGGCCAGAAAGGCGATGACGTAATTGAAGGGATGAAACATGAGGACAATGGGAAGGCCCCACCGGCCATAGACCCTTCCAACAAACAGCAGAATGATCAGGCTGATGGCATTCATGCAGCCCCGAAAGTAGCCAAAGAAGGTGAGCATCCCTCCCTGGGTGGCAAAGGCGTTGTTCACGGTGTAGGCGAATAGGTAGTTCATGATCGGGATCAGGATATTGGGAAGAAGCGTCAGAAAGATGAGGATCTTGACGAGAAGAGACTGCTTCACCAGGGGCCAGACATCCTTGAATTCCTTTATGAACGATGCGCTCTTCTGCCCCTTCTTTTTCTTTTTTCCACCAACAAGAAGCGATGGGAACTTCCGCCCCATCGTTTTGACGGTGAAGGCCCCCATGATGGAAGTGACCACATAGGCCAGCATGAGGTTGTCGATGGAGATAAGCTTGGCCAGGGATGGGGTGGCAAAACTCCCGATCATGCCCCCCACCACGCCCCCGGCCGTGAGGAGGGGGAAAATCCGTTTGGACTGCCGTGTATTGAAAAGGTCGTTGGCCAGGTTCCAGAACATAAGGATGAACAGGGTCTCGAACTGGGCCTTCATGACGTACAGAAGAGGGTAGATAATGGTAAACCCAAGGGGAACCACAAAACGGAGAATGCCAACAGATACCCCACAGAAGACAAGGGTATAGCTTAACATGCGGCTGCCGGGAATTCTGTTCATAATCCCGGTCAGAAAGGCCATCAGAAAAAAGGTGGTGAAGGAATTGACCACCTGAACCAAGGGGAGGTATTGAACGCCGTATCGCTTCAGAAAGGCGGTTTCAGCAAAGTTGTTGAAGAGGATATCGGAGATGCTGATGAAAAAGAAAAGGAGGAGGACCCAGAGAAAAAGGGCCATCTCATCTTCATAGACCTTCAACCAGTTGCCGATGAACTTGAGCATCAGATGGCCTCGCTGTCGAATGGTGAAGAATTCAGTAGGTTAGGCTACATCTAAGGCCCTAACAGTGTCAAGCGTTTTCATTATCACGACCCTCCCTTGCCCGGGCATCAGACAAGAATTGGATCACGGTTCAACAGAAAAATGCCTATACTGAACAAGCATCTTCGTTCACACTCCCTTTTAAATCACCAATCACAAATAATCCTGCCTCAAGGGAGAAAAGACCTCCACCATGACGGAGTCTTCAAGGACCTCGGCGGCATGGGCAACATCGCCGGGAAGGCACCAGCTATCCCCGGGTCCTGCTTCAAAGGACTCATCGCCCACAATGAATCTCATACGGCCGGAGACCAGGTATCCGGTCTGCTCATGAGGATGGCTGTGCTCCGGGACCCTCCCCCCCTTTGCGATCCTGAATTCGCACAGATGCGTCTTTTCACCATGCACCAGGGTCTTCAATTGAACACCTTCTGCCAGCACCCTGTATCCTGTATCCTCTTTTCGGTTAAACATTGCCTTCCCTCCTTATTAAAGTTCTTTTGGGTATCGCTTATCCGTGGCGCGTACCGCATCATTTAACGTCGAAAGTTGAAAATTCGATGCAGCGTTTGCTCAGCGTCTCGATGACCTTCATGTCGGGCGGGGGGAATCGAAGGTCTGAAAGATCATCCCAATCCACCCACCGGATCTCCTGGCATTGAAGGGCTTGGGGCTCGCCTCTTATCCATGTGCAGTTGAAAACGTGAAGAGCTATCCGTTTGGTCTCATATTCATGGTCCACGGTCATGAGCGGGGCATCCACCCTTGCCTCAATCCCCAGTTCCTCCTCTATCTCCCGTTGAAGACACATCCTGAGGTCTTCGCCTGCCTCCTGCTTGCCTCCGGGGAACTCCCAGAATCCCTCGAGATGCGTCCCCTTGGGACGTTTCGAAATGAGAAGTCTTCGGTCCTTCCAGATCAACCCGGCGGTGACATCGTAATGGGGTTTTTCAATGTCTTTCAAAGGCGCCTGCCTATTCCTCATCCGCCTTGCCGACGCCTTTCAAGCGCAATCTGAGGTAGGCCTCCGAGGCCTCGGGATGCTCGGGGGATATCTCCAGTACCTGCTGGTAGGCCTTTGAGGCACCGGCAATGTCATTCGTCTTTTCCTTGAGCCTGGCCAACTGAAGCCACAGATCCAGGTCATTCGGCCTCAGCTTCAGGATCGCCTCCATTTGCTCTTTGGCCTGGCCTTCCTTCCCCGTCTTGAGATACGCATAGATAAGGTACCCCCTGCAGGCGGCGTCCTTTGGGCTGCCCTGAACGGCCTGTTTCATGATTCCGATGATTTTTTCATGGTCATTTTTATCTCTCAGGCGCTCAAATATCTCCTGGAGAAGGACGCCCACATCCTGGGGCTTTTCCCGCAGGATCTCCTCCATTCGACGGATGGCCAGGTCTTCCTGGCCGGTCTTCAGATAGGCGGCAACCAAATATTTTTTGAGGGCGGTCTGATTGGGATTGGCCTTTATCCCCTTCTGGAGGAGAGGAATCATCCCTTTGTAATCGCCCTGTTGGCCCATATACTCGACGATAAAGTCATAAATATCGCTCTCAACAGGTCTCAGTTCGACGAGTGTGATGGCCTCCCGGAGGGCGGAAGAAAAGGACTTTTCTTTTTTGTAGATATCAAAAAGGATGCCGTGAACGTTCGCGTCTTCCGGGTGCGACAGGGCAAAGGCCTCGAAATAGGGGAGCGCCTCCTTGAGATTCCCGACCTCGTATTCGAGTGCCCCTAAATTGTAGGCAATAATATCCTCCCTCGGATTGATGGAAAGGATCTTTTGATAAATCGTCTTCAGGGCCTTTTTGTCCCCGTCTTTTTCGAGGACCTGGGCCATCATGCCGAGGGCCTTCATGTCGTCCGGTTTCTGTTCAAGGACTTCCGCAAGATGCTCCCTTGCCCTTTTGAAATCATCCTTTTCCATGAGGTTATGCGCCAGTTTCAGCCTCCCCTCAAGGTCCCCGGATCTGAGCGTGACGGCATTATCCAAATAGAAATTCGCCTTTTCTTTCTGACCCGTCTTTTCATACAGATAGGAGAGGTTGTAATGGAGGTTGGCATCTTTTTGGTCCAGCTTCACTGCGTTAAGATACGCATGAATCGCCTTTTCGTGATTGTGCGTCGTTGTGTAAAGGTATCCGAGGCGCTTGTAAGCATCGAGCCTTTCCCCCTCCTTCATCAGCTTCGACAGTGCCTCATACTCCCGGATAGCCCCGTTCCAGTCTTCAGACCCCTCCAGTTTTTCTGCATAGGCCTTCCGCGCCGCAACGTCGTTCGGGTTTAGCTGAATGAGTTTCTTCATGACCTTCAACTCAGCAGCGGTATCATTCATCTCCTGGTACACCTCGAGGAGTTCCGTCAATATCTTGACATCCTCCCGTGTCGCGGCCATCTCCTCCAGCATGGCAGCGGCCCTTTTCCAATTTTCGAGTTCCTTGTACCCATCGACAAGACGGCGCGTGATCTGGGCATTTCCGGGCAACAGGACCAGGGCCCGATCGAGAAGGGCGATCCGCCGATTCGAGTCGATAATCCTGTCGGCCTTATCGATCCAGTCTTCGGCATAGGGCTGGACGACCCAGATCACCTTGCCGATATCCTGGTTGCAATGCTTGATGCGGATTACGAATCGGTAGCGATCAAAGGGGTCCTGTTGAGGCAGAAGATCGGCAAGGGGGAGGGTCTCGTACTGAAGGGCGTTCACATCAAACCCCTCGGCCGACATCCGGACATTCAGATTGAGAGGGATGTTTGTGGATATGGAGACGATTCTGACCTTGTCATCGGGGTGGAGGGAAAGGGTTTCTCCTGCAAGGAGCTTCCGAGTATCGTCATTGACGCGGATGCTGATAGCATTGAACCGGGCGGAATCGGTCATCTTGTTGCGCCACAGCCACCAGCCGCCGGCCAGGGCGGCCGCCGCCAACAAGATGATCACCCAGAAGGTTCGCCTGCGTTGGGCTTGCTTTTTCTTGCTCTTTATTAGCAATCGGCGACCTCAAAGGATTGACGAGCCCTTGTTTCACAGACCCATCAGAACGCCTCACCCCCGCTTTTTCCCGGCCCCTCTGCCAAACTTCCCTTCCCAGATGAGAAGGATCGGGCTCGCTACATAGATAGAAGAATAGGTTCCCACGAGAATCCCCACCAGTATGGCAAAGGTAAAGTCGTGAATGACGCCGCCCCCCAGAATAAACAGGGCCAACACCAAAATGAGCGTGGTGCCGCCTGTGAGAAGCGTCCGGCTCAGGGTCTCGTTGATGCTCGCATTGATAATCTCCAGGAAGGGTTTCCTTCGAAACCGATGACTATCTTCCCGTATCCGGTCATAAACGACGATGGTATCGTTGATGGAATAGCCCACAATGGTGAGAAAGGCGGCAATGACGGGGAGGGAGATCTCCCTGTCTGTCAGGGCAAATGCACCAAGGGTGATAACCACGTCGTGTATCAGTGCAACGATGGCGCCCATGGCATACTTCAGGTTCAAAAACCAGCACAGGGTGAGGGTCACGATGAGGGCCACCACAATGAGCCAGGTAACGCCTGCCCCAAACATGGAGGCGATATACACCACAAAGACGAGGGACAGGGCCATCACCATGCTCATGACCCACTTCATTTCAAAGCGCCCGGAGATGTAAATGGCCATAAAGAGAATGGCATAAAATATGGCGAGCAAGGCCTTTTGCCGAAGGTCTTTACCCACCGTGGCGCCCACAATCTCCACACGCCTGATCTCCACGCCCTTGCCAAAGGCGGCCTTCAAGGCCCCTTCGACCCGGTCCCCCAGCCCTTCGAGGTTCTCCTCAACCTTTTTAACTCGAATGAGGTATTCCCCTGCGCCCTCTGCCTTGAATTCCTGCACGATGCTGTCCTCCAGTTGCACCGGTCTCAGGGCGTCCTTGATCTCCGCAGCAGACCTTTTGTCCGCCAGTCTTATCTGTATGAGGGTCCCCCCGGAGAAGTCCACCCCGAAGTTGGGCCCCCCCCGCCACAGGAGCAAGAGGATGGTGAGTAGAATCACGGCACTCGAAAGGCTAAGGGCCACATATCGTTTTCCAACAAAATCAATGTTGATTCCTGGTTTAATCAACTCCATAGTAACTGCTCCACAAGATGGTTGTCTGACGTAAGGTTATCTGGTTGGCCTTCGGCGTCTATGCACGGAAGGCCCGGAACTAAACGCTGATCGTTTTCCGCTTCTTATCTTGATACAGGTAGTCATATATGACCCTGGTCACGAAAATACCCGTAAAAAGGCTTGCCACGAGCCCGATGCTAAGGGTCACGGCAAAGCCCTTCACCGGACCGGTCCCGAACTGAAAGAGGACAAGGCCGGCAATCAAGGTGGTGACCTGGGCGTCCAGGATGGTCACAGTGGCCCGGGTATACCCTGCTTCAATGGAGGCCCTGGCGGTTTTCCCCAGCCTCAATTCTTCACGGATCCGCTCAAAAATCAGGATATTGGAGTCCAGGGACATACCGATGGTCAGGATGACCCCCGCGATTCCGGGGAGGGTAAGGGTGGCGCCGAAAAAGGCCAATCCTGCCATGATCAGGACAACGTTCAACAGAAGCGCCGCGTCGGCGATAAGACCGGAGAGACCATAATAGATTGCCATACATAACATGACGATGACCCCCCCGATGAGCGCGGACGTAACGCCCTTGGTTATGGAATCTTTTCCCAGGGAAGGGCCGACAGTTCGCTCTTCCATAATTTTTACCGGGGCCGGAAGGGCGCCTGCCCTCAGGACAAGGGCGAGGTCCCGGGCCTCGTCCATGGTATATCGGCCAGTGATCTGGGCCCTTCCGCCCGATATCTTGTCTTGGATGACCGGGGCGGAATTCACCTTGCCATCCAGTACGATGGCCAGTCTTTTCTTGATGTTCTGGCCGGTGACCTGTTCGAAAATCCTTGCCCCTCTCGAGTCAAAGCTGAGGGAGACATAGGGCTCGTTGTACTGGCTGTCAATCTGCACCCTCGCATCCGTGATATATTCGCCGGTCAGGGATGACCTTTTTTTCAGGAGATAGGGGATCTTTTTTTGTTGCCCGGTAGCCGGGTCCACAGAGATTTCGTAGAGGATCTCATCGCCCGGAGGGATATTCCCCTTCAAGGCCTCTTCCAGGCTCTGTTCTTCATCGACGAGTTTGAACTCCAGAAGGGCGGTCTTTCCGATGAGGGCTATGGCCCGTTTGGGGTCCTCGATTCCGGGGAGCTGAATCAAAAGCCGGTTGCCCTTCTGAGGCCGGATGTCTGGTTCTTTTACCCCGAATTCGTCAATACGGTTTCGAATAGTCTCCAATGCCTGGTCAACGGCCAATTGTTTGGTCTGTTCCGAGGCCTTTGGAAGAAAGCCCAGCAGGATCTCCGGCCTTCCTTCCTTTTCAACCCCCTGCTCCAACCGGAAGTCAGGGTAACTTTTTCCGATCAGGTCTTCAAGGGCCGATTTGTCGTCCGGCCGCATGAGGGTAATGGCAATCCCTGTCAGACCCTGACGCCGGATTTCCACATAGCGAATCTTGCCATCACGCAGATCCCGCTTCAGATCGTCTATCACCCTCTCAAGATGGTTTTCAACGGCCTTTTCGACCTGTACTTCCAGGTCAAGGTGAATCCCTCCCTGAAGGTCGAGGCCCAGTTGGATCTGCTCGCTGGGAAGGAAACTCGACCACCAGTCTGGAGCCTGGGGTCTCAGGGAAGGCACAAGATAAATCAGTGCCGCAATCAGCACAAACAAGACAATGAGGCTACGCCACCTTAGACTTTTCAACACGTCCGACTCCCAGATTTCGATTGATAACTTATAGATAAATTAGGTTGACGGTCCCTTTCCAGCCACACCGGAAATAGAGCCCCTCGATACCTTGACCCGGACCTTGGGCGCTATCTCCATGGTCACCACATCATCGGTCAGACCGGTTACCACCCCGTAAAGCCCACCCGAGCTGACCACCTGATCTCCCTTTTTTATCGATGAAAGCAATTGTTTGTGCGCCTTGGCCTTTTTCTGCTGCGGCCTGATGAGCAGAAAATAGAAAATTGCGAACATGAGAATAAGGGGTATAAATGCTCCAAAGCCACCGCCTTCTCCGCCTGTTCCCCCTTTGCTGCCGGTTCCCATGGCATATGCCAAAAAATCCATCATAAAACCTCCTTTTGACCCAACCCGTTTTTTTGAACTTCATAAAAAGTTGCGCGATATTCTGCCACTCTCTCTTCTCCAATGGCAGTGCGAATGTCCCCCATCAGGCGAGAATAGTACGCGAGATTATGGATGGTATTTAACCTGTAGGACAATATTTCCCTCGCCATGAACAGATGCCTCAAGTATGCCCTCGAAAAATTCCTACAGGTATAACAGTGACAGCTTTCATCTATAGGCCTGTTGTCCTCCGCATATCTGGCGTTTTTGATGCTCATCCTCCCCGCTGTCGTAAAAAGGGTCCCATTTCTGGCGTTTCGCGTCGGCATCACGCAGTCAAACATATCGACACCGAGCATGACGGCCTCCAGGATGTCCTCCGGAGTCCCTACCCCCATCAGGTAAAGGGGCTTCTCTTCAGGGAGAAAATCGACGGTCTCCCGAATGACCCGCTCCCTGGTGGCTCGATCTTCTCCGACGGAAAGGCCCCCCAGCGCATATCCGTCAAATCCCATTGCAACCAGTTCCTGAGCGCTGGTCTCCCTTAAGTCCGGGTACATGCCGCCCTGAACAATGCCGAAGAGGGCCTGGTCACCCCTCTTCTTTCTGTCCAGGCACCTTCGGGCCCAGGACGTCGTGAGCCTGACTGAACGCTGCACATACGCATATTCGGAAGGGTAGGGTGCACACTCGTCAAAGGCCATAATGATATCTGCGCCCAATGCCTCCTGAATGTCGATGGCCTCTTCAGGGCCGATGAAGTGCCTGGACCCATCGATATGAGACTGGAACGTCACCCCCTGCTCCGTCAAGGTCCTCAGGGATGTCAGACTATAGACCTGAAATCCGCCGCTGTCCGTCAGGATGGGTCTGGACCAGTTCATGAATCGATGCAGGCCCCCCAGTCGACCGATAATGGTGTGACCCGGCCTGAGGTAGAGATGATAGGTGTTGGCCAGAATCACCTTGACCCCCGCATCCACCAGGTCTTCTGGCGATACGGCCTTTACCGATCCCTGGGTCCCGACCGGCATGAACACCGGCGTTTCAAAATTTCCATGGGGAGTCTGAATCTCCCCGGTCCTGGCCCTGCAACCTGAGGCCCTGTGTGTGATCCTGAATTCCAAATTTCGTTCGGAATCGAGTTCCTCCTCAATTCCTGAATCCCTCAATTCCCTAATTCCTGAATTCACACAATCAACATCGCATCCCCGTAGCTGTAAAACCGGTATCTCTTCTCAATAGCCTCGGCGTAGGCCTGTTTGATAAGATCCAGCCCGGCAAAGGCCGATACGAGGAAGAGCAACGAGCTTTTTGGAAGATGGAAGTTGGTGATCATCCCGTCCACCACACGAAAAACAAACCCCGGCGTAATCAGAAGATCAGTCTTTCCCTCGCCGGGAATAACAGATCCCTCGGCATCGGCGGCGCTTTCCAGTGCCCTTACTACCGTGGTACCGACGGCAATAACCCTCCCCCCGCTCTCTCTGACACTTCGTATCTTATCGGCTGTTTCAGGGGGAATGGCGTACGATTCATATCCCAAATGGTGGTCCCTGATATCCGTTACCTTGACAGGGCGAAACGTGCCATACCCCACGTGAAGGGTCAACGAAACGACGCAAACGCCCTCCTTCTGAAGACTGCGAAGGACATCCTGAGTAAAGTGGAGTCCAGCAGTGGGCGCTGCGACAGCCCCTCTTCTGCATGCATAAACCGTCTGGTATCTATCCCTGTCAAGTCCTTCGAGAGACGGGTCATTTCCTCGTTTGATATAAGGCGGCAGGGGCAAACGACCTTTCTCATCCAAAAGGGAATCTATACCTCGACCGCCATTAAACTTGATCGTTACAAGCCCATTGCCGAGGACATTTCTGACTACTCCAGACACACCCGCGTCAAAAAAGAGGAGGCTACCCGGCCTGGGTCGTCTGGAGGCCTTCATCAGGCATAACCGTTCGAATGTCCGGCTATTTCCCGAATCCAGACTTGGGTCCGAATGCTCCAGCACCAATATCTCGATTCGACCCCCGCTCTCCTTATGACCAAAAAGCCTGGCAGGGACCACCTGGGTGTTATTCACCACCAGGAGATCGCCAGGCAGAAGAAGTTGGGGGAGATCGAAAAACCGGTGGTCCGAGAAAGAACCGGCTGAACGATCTACCTCAAACAGTCTGGAATGATCCCGCTCACAGGCCGGGGTCTGGGCTATGAGGTCCTGTGGCAGGTCATAATTGTAATCTTCTATATCCAGCATTCCTGAATTTCAAATCCGTTATACTAACCAAGACATCATTTAAAGTCAAACGAATTTATTCTCTAAAAAAATAGGTGAGCAGGAGCCCCATGGCCATCGCCAGGAACCCCACGATCCTGAGTTGGGCATTCGGCAGGTCCTGGACCATCGCAATCCACCTTTTCATCTTATCCGGAAAGGCAAAGTACGGAAGACCCTCTACAATTAGCACAAGACCCACCAGACACAAAAATAGTTTCATCTTTTTACAATCCTCAACACCGGAGATACCAGGTTGACCTAACATGGGTGAGCGCGCCGGCCTTCTTTGTCTTTGTGAATGACAGGGTGAATAGTAGCATGAAATAGATGCTTCCATCAAGGAGATAGACCCCAAGCCCTATAAGATAGACGCGGAGTTTGTGATCCTCGGTTCATGGTTACAGGATTCCAAGACAGCGCTCACTTTCCAATCAGTCGGCTGAAGGCCCTGAAGGGTCCCAAGCCGGGGGGTGACGCCAATCCTGGCATGACAAAAAATGCGCTTGCATTTCTCAAATTTTCCCTGTATACGATTTTTAGTCTCACAAAAAACCTAACCTCTTGATTCTGTTTTTATTCTCTTTCAGCGACAGTGTCGTATACAGGTGAATGCCGGCAGTGGAGGCCAACGGGCCGGGCGGTTTTCACCGAGTTCGCGCCATAACCCTGAATCAGTAGTTTGGTTGCCATTAGGACCGGATTCGAGACAAAATGAATGGTAAATGCCTTGAAATCAATAAAACTGTCCTTATTGTGGAAAAGCCATTCAGTTTTTTGACGCCTTTCTGTCAAGAAGTGCCGCCAGAGGCGAAAAGTCATTCTGAGAAAAATCTGAACCCGTGTAGCGAAATCTGAATCATTATTAAAAACGAGGAAACCATGAAAACAACCCTGGAAGATATCACCCCTGTCAAGAAAAGGCTCCGAGTGGAGATTGACGCAGAGGAAGTGGACAAGAAACTGAATCAGGCATATGGCGACATCAGGAATAAGGTCAGGATCCCCGGATTTCGCCCCGGAAAGGCGCCAAGAAAGATACTTGAAAGCTATTACGGGAATCAGGTCAGAGAAGACGTGACAAAGGAACTGATTACCGACTCTTTTCCCAAGGCGGTTGACGAGGCAAAGACCTTTCCCCTGGGACAGCCACTGCTGGAAAAGGAGACCCTTAAGCAGGGAGAAAGCTTCGTCTACTCCGCCGTTATGGAAGTTCGTCCTCAATTTGAGGTCAAAGACTACCTTGGAGTGGAGATAGAAAAGGAAATTCTATCGGTCAGTGACGAAGATGTTCAAAATCGACTTGAAGAGATAAGAAAGGCCAACGGAAAACTGGCCTCCGTCGCGGAAAAGAGACCGATCAAAGAAGGCGATTATGCGATTGTTGACTATAAAGGGTTTGAAAACGGCCAACCCATCGGGGGGATTGAGTCTTCGAACCTGTTGGTAAAAGTTGGGAAAAACGATTTTCACGCCAAATTCGATGAGGCGCTTATCGGACTTGCCAAAGAGGATGAAACAGAGATTGATATTGATTTCGAAAAAGATTTTTATCACAGCAAGCTTGCAGGGAAACAGGTCCATTTCAAGGTTAAAGTTGTCGACGTCAAAGAACTGGCGCTTCCAGAACTGAACGATGCCTTTGCCAGCAGCCTGGGCTCTGATTTCAAGGACCTGGAAAATCTCAGGTATGAGATTCGAAAGGCCATTATCTCCGAGAATGAAAAACGGATTGACGGAGAATTAAAACAGAGATTGATTGAAAAGATCTCGAAAGGGCTTGATTTCGAACTTCCCGCAGTTCTGGTAGAGGCCGAAACCGATTTCTCTGTAAACAGATTCAAGAACAATCTGGAAAGAGGTGGGGCCAGCATAGAAAAGATGGGGATTTCCGAAGAAGGATTGAAAAAGGAGTTCAGGCACCTCTCAGAAAAACGGGTCCGAGAAATGCTTATCCTGGAACAGATCGCCCAACAAGACCAGATCACCGTGACCCAGGAGGACCTCGATGAAGGTTACAGGGACCTGGCCCTCACCATGGGGCAGGATACCGAGACCGTCAAAAAATTTTATGAGGCACAGAATCAGGTTGAGAGCCTTAAGGAAGAGCTCCTCAAGCAAAAGACGTTGAAGTACCTGGTTGATCATGCTAACCTTTTAGAAGTGGAGAGAGCTGCACTGGTCCAGAGCACGGACCGTGAAGCGGGAGAAGGATAAAGTTTATGTTAATACCAATGGTTATAGAACAATCAGGCCGCGGAGAGAGGGCTTATGATATCTATTCGAGGCTGCTGAAGGATCGGATCATATTCATCGGCGAGCAGGTCGAGGATTCCATGGCTAATATTATCATCGCTCAGATGCTCTTTCTGGAGTCTGAAGACCCTGAGAAGGATATCAATATTTATATCAACTCTCCGGGAGGCTCTGTCACTGCAGGGCTGGCCATCTATGATACCATGCAATACATCCGGCCTGATGTCGCCACCATCTGTATGGGCCAGGCGACGAGCATGGGAGCGCTCCTTCTGGCCTCCGGCGCCAAGGGAAAACGATATGCCCTCCCCCACAGCAGGGTGATGATCCACCAGCCGCTGGGGGGAGCTCAGGGACAGGCGACGGACATTGACATCCATGCACGGGAAATACTAAAAATTCGCGACAGCCTCAATGACATTTTGGCCAAACATACGGGCCAGGATATTGAAAAGATACGAAAAGACACCGAGCGGGATTATTTCATGGGGAGCGAGGATGCCAAAGAATACGGGATTGTTGACAGGGTCATCAACAAGCGGGAAATAAAGGATCAAATTGCCGGGAAGGCCTGAGATACGGATGTGCGGTTGTAGACGTGTCCCGCCTGAAATCGGGATTGATTAGATAACGAATTGAAAACAGGGGTTTTTGCTGAGTGTTTACACAAGTACGAAACCCTTTGGCGGAACTTAACATTATAAGGGTATAAATTATGGGCAAGAATGACGTTTCAAACGACGACCTTCTCTGCTCTTTCTGCGGAAAAAGCCAGGATGAGGTCAAAAAACTCATTGCAGGTCCCTCGGTATATATCTGCGATGAATGTATTCAGCTCTGTAACGAGATTATTGCTGAAGAATACAGTCAGGAGAATGAGCAGGAGGCTCGTCAGTTACTGAAGCCCTCCGAGATCAAGGAGACCCTCGACCAGTACGTGATAGAGCAGGAAAAGGCTAAAAAGGTCCTTTCGGTAGCTGTCCACAATCATTACAAGCGAATCAATACCAAGGCCGACGCGGGGGGCGTTGAAATCGAGAAAAGCAATATCCTCCTCATCGGCCCTACAGGTTCGGGGAAAACCCTCCTTGCGCAGACCCTGGCCAAAGTCCTGAAGGTACCTTTCACCATCGCGGACGCCACCACATTGACAGAAGCCGGTTACGTGGGCGAAGACGTAGAGAATATCATCCTCCATCTGGTTCAATTCGCTGACTACGATGTGGAGGCCGCGACAAAAGGGATTGTATACATCGATGAGATCGACAAGATAGCCCGTAAATCGGACAGCCCGTCCATTACGCGTGATGTCTCAGGAGAGGGAGTCCAGCAGGCCCTCCTCAAGATTATTGAAGGGACCCTGGCCAATGTTCCGCCAAAGGGGGGAAGGAAACATCCGCAGCAGGATTTTGTAAGGGTTGATACAAGCAACATTCTCTTCATCTGTGGCGGCACGTTTAACGGATTGGACAAGATCATCAGCAGCCGGCTCGGGAATAAGGTGATCGGCTTCGAGGCGAATATCAAAGGGCAGCGGGACGTGGACACCAACGCAATCATGTCGCTGGTCCAACCCGAAGACCTGATCAAATTCGGACTGATTCCCGAATTCGTCGGGAGGATTCCGATTACCGCGACACTCAACGAGTTGAGTCTGGATGCCCTCGTCCGAATCCTGAAGGAACCGAAGAATGCGCTTATTAAACAGTATAAGAAGCTGTTTGAGTTAGAAAATGTTAAATTGAGGTTTACGGACGACGTTCTGGTGGCAATCGCCAAGGATGCCATCAAACGGAAATCCGGGGCCCGGGGGTTGAGGGCCATCCTCGAATCGGTGATGCTGGACATCATGTATGACATTCCCTCCATGCCTGAAATCACCGAGGTCATCATTAATGAAGACGTGATCACAAAGGGAGAACCGCCTCTCTTGATCTACGAAAAGCAGGCCAAATTTGGATAATCCCATTATGTTGAATTCTTTAAAAACGGATTTTGCCGACATGGCTTATGGAGAAAGGCACTATTATCCGCTTCTCCCCTTAAGGGACGTGGTTATTTTTCCGAACGTGGTTGTCCCTCTGTTTGTAGGGCGCGATAAATCGATCAAAGCCCTCGAGTATGCCCTGTCTCATGATAAACGGGTTTTCTTGTCCGCCCAGGTGGACGCAAAGGTGGATAATCCATCGCCGAAGGATATCTTTGCGTTCGGAACCGTCGGCGCCGTTTTACAGCTTTTGAAGCTCCCGGACGGAACCGTCAAGGCCCTTATCGAAGGAAAAGAACGAGGCGTGATCGAAAATTTTGTGGACAAACAGGGATTCTTGATAGTTGAGGTCAGCGAGCGTACGACACGTCCTGCTGCAAGCCCTGAAATTGAGGCACTGGTACGATCCATTCACGACAGCTTCGAGGAATACGCTAAATACAACAACAAGATCGGGAAAGAAATCGTCTCGGCAGTGATCTCCATTGAAGATCCGGGACGCATGGCCGATACCATTGCCGGCCATTTAGCATTGAAGGTTTCGGATAAGCAGGAAATCCTCGAAGCCGTCGAGTTAACCCAGCGTCTACACAAGCTATTTGAAAAACTGGGCGGCGAAGTGGACATCCTTCGTCTGGAACACCGCTTGAGGTCACGGGTCAAAAAGCAGATGGAAAAGACCCAAAAAGATTATTACCTCAACGAACAGATCCGTGCCATTCAAAAGGAGATGGGGACCAAGGATGATTTCAAGGCAGAACTGGATGAGCTCGAGAAAAAAATAAAGGGCAAAAAGGTGAGCAAAGAGGCCCACCAGAGGCTGAAACAGGAATTCAAAAAGCTGAAGATGATGTCCCCCATGTCGGCAGAGGCCGCCGTGGTCCGCAACTATATTGACTGGATCATTGATCTTCCCTGGTTCGACAAGACACGGTCAAAACTCCAGATTGAAGAGGCCGAGTCCATCCTCAACGAGGATCACTACGGTCTGGAAAAGCCCAAGGAAAGGATTCTTGAATACCTGGCTGTTCAGCGTCTGACCAAAAAGATAAAAGGCCCGATTCTCTGCCTGGTGGGCCCGCCGGGAGTCGGCAAGACATCACTGGCCAAGTCGGTGGCCAGGGCGACCGGGAGAAATTTTATCCGGCTCTCCCTGGGAGGGGTCAGGGATGAGGCTGAAATCAGGGGACATCGAAGGACCTATATCGGGGCCATGCCCGGCAAGATCATCCAGTTTTTGAAAAAGGCAAGGTCCAACAATCCCGTATTCTGTCTGGATGAAGTGGACAAAATGAGTACCGATTTTCGGGGTGATCCGTCGGCCGCCCTGCTGGAGGTCCTCGACCCGGAGCAGAATGTGGCCTTCAACGATCACTATCTCGATCTGGATTATGATCTCTCTGATGTTTTTTTCATCACAACGGCCAACAACCTCCATAACATTCCCATCCCCCTGCAGGACAGGATGGAGGTTATCAGACTCCCCGGATATACCGAGCTTGAAAAGCTGGATATCGCCAAGCAGTTCCTGGTCAAAAAGCAGATCGGTCAAAACGGCCTTATGCCCGAGAATATCACCTTCACCGATAGCGCTATTCTCCAGATTATCAGAAACTACACCAGTGAAGCCGGCGTCAGGAATCTGGAACGGGAAATCTCTTCGATCTGCCGAAAGGTCGCCAAAGAGGTTGTCAAGAGGGGAACCGAAACAGTGGTCTCCGTTAAGTCCCAGTCCATACAGAAGTATCTCGGGGTCCCCAAGTACCGGTATGGGAGGACAGAGGAGAATAATTGTGTGGGCGTCACAACTGGTCTGGCGTGGACAGACGTCGGCGGCGAAATTCTTCAGACCGAGGCTACGATCATGCCTGGCAAGGGCAATCTGGTCCTCACGGGAAAACTGGGGGAGGTCATGCAGGAGTCGGCTCAGGCGGCCCTGAGTTATGTCCGGTCAAGGGCAAGGAATTTGAAGCTCCCCGACAACTTCTACGAGAAAATGGATATTCACATCCATGTTCCGGAGGGTGCCATTCCGAAAGATGGTCCATCCGCTGGCATCACGCTTGCGACCTCGATCGTTTCCGCACTTACCAGATACCCTGTCAATCGCGATATCGCCATGACCGGGGAAATAACCCTCAGGGGAAGAGTTCTCCCGATCGGAGGGCTCAAGGAAAAAATCCTGGCCGCCCACAGGGGGGGAGTCACCAAGGTGCTGATTCCCACCGATAACAAAAAGGACATCGGGGATATCCCCAAGAAAATACTTAAAAAGGTGGAATTGGTCTTCGTGGAAAATATGGATGATGTCCTTCGGGAGGCATTGATTGTGGAAGAAGGGAAGGACCTATTCGCTGCGGAAGAGGACTGTAAGCCCTTCTGTTTCACGGATATCCCTCGAATGGAGGAAGGCCCGCCAACCAGCGTAACGGCCCATTGAGCACTCCCATAACGCCGTATAAATTGTCTTGACAAAAGAGTACGGAACCGATATTTTCATGATCTCCATTTTTGACTCAGGCGGGTAGCTCAGCGGGAGAGCATCGGCCTTACAAGCCGGGGGTCACGGGTTCAAATCCCGTTCCGCCTACCACTCATGAACGGGACGGGTCCGGTCCCACAAGAATATTCCGCTTGACGAAGCATGATAGGTAGAGTAAAAAGGCACTGGGTCAGGTTTTTGAAATTTCAACGCATGCAATCTCACACGGGGGCGTAGTTCAGTTGGTTAGAACGCCGGCCTGTCACGCCGGAGGTCACGAGTTCGAGTCTCGCCGTCCCCGCCAGCAAAATCAAGCACGTAAGGTGCTATCACATAGCGTTTAGAATCGCGGACACCAAATGCTTCTGGATCAACAGGTCCCAGGAGCATTTTTTTGCGATCGATCCCTGATGGTTTTTATTCATTATTCAGGTAAGTTTGCCCAGTTTTCAGCGACGTGTTTATGAACTTGTTTTTCTGAAAAACTATAGATTAAAGCTTGACATCCATCCTGCAATGGTGGAAACTAATATAAAGAATTAAACAAATCCGCTTTGTTAATTAGTTCCTAAAAAGGTAAGGTCCCCCTGGCTGTGGAATTTTATGCTGCAGCTGGCTTCCTCACACTATCCCGATCACGACAGGTGCCATTCTGGTGGGCCGTGCAACCAAAGGGCTGCTATCCATTTTTTCTCTGCCCAAAGCCATGTTCTAAGAAAATGAAGACACGATAAAATCATGTTGGCACGGATTGTGGCAACCAGGGGAGTGGCTAACTACTTATAATTAAATGGAATAACGATACGCAACTTGTCAAAGGAAGGTAGGATTTCTGCTGTTCAACAGGCACTATTCATCGGAAACAAACCAGCATGTTCAATACATCAAACAGTAAAGGAACCATAATGAACGAAAGTACACGGGATCAATTAGACGCAAAACTTAAAAAGATGCTAAATAACCTTGATCAAGCTCAACTGAAACAGAAGGAACCAAAAGTAAAATCAGGCACCGGCAATACGATTCGCCGTCGTAAAGGTGAAAAAGATAAGCGTTTCGCATCTGCATAGCGACCAAATCTTGACTTCAAATGCGGCATTCTTCCGGATCGCATTTGAACCCGTAATCATAATGATAAGCCCGTTCTTTTATTCCCAGTTGCAGGACCTGCTCCGATCGGCTGCCGTAACGGTAAATGGTTATGCCCTTCAGACCCATCTGCCAGGCTCGAAGATAAAAATAAATTCCAGGTTGGTTGAAGCCTCTGTTGATCCCTTGATAAAATGCCGTATATCACCTGCACCCAAAAGAAATCACGTCCAAAGGTGAGCATTGAGGTCTGTGCCCGATGCAAGGTAAAAAAGTGTTCCGCTTACCGTGAGTATATTCAACCATGCCTGTTTCCGTCTTTGATTCGAGACAAAACCTTCAACTCGGCCCTGAAGGCAAGGAAAGTCAAACCTGCACCACTTGCAAACGGCCCCGTGCAGCTGTCGTTCATCCAGACCAGCTGAACAATCAGAAACCTTAAATCCATCAGGATGAATAGTTATGATGAACAATCAGTTCCATCCACAGGAAAGACCGGCTGGAAAAGAGATAATGGAGCATCAGGAAGGCTTCTTCAAGGGGGCCCGTGAAGTCAGAATATTTTATCAAGGCTGGTTGCCCAACGGCGATCCAAAGGGAATCCTGATCGTGGTGCACGGACTCGCCGAGCACTGCGGACGTTACATGAATCTTGTCAATCACTTCGTTCCGCAGGGCTACGCTGTCTATGGGATGGATCATATTGGGCACGGAAAATCCGACGGCGCCCGGGTCTACGTTCACCGATTCGAGGATTTAACGGATACCCTCAAGACCTTCTTTGAAATGGTAAAAAAATGGCATCCCGAGAAGCCCGTCTTTCTGGTAGGGCACAGTGCAGGGGGATTGATCTCTGCCGCCTATCTGCTGGAACATCAGTCTGAGCTAACAGGGGCCATACTTTCCGCTCCCACCATCAAGGTCCCAGAAACCATCTCATCTTCCACGATCTTTGTGGGTAAGATATTTTCTACCTTGATACCCAAATTCGGGCTGATTGCCTTGGATCCAACAGGGGTCAGCCGGGATCCGGCAGTTGTGGAAGCCTATGTCAATGATCCTCTGGTTTATAATGGAAAGACAACTGCGCGGTTGGCTGCCGAACTGCTCAAGGCAATGCAACGGGTATTTGTTGAAGGGTCCAGGATCACCATGCCCATATTGATCATCCAGGGAGGTAAAGACAGGATGGTTGATCCTACAGGCGCCCGAATGTTCTATGAAAAAATCAATTCAAAAGATAAGACAATCAAAGTCTATCCCGAACTTTACCATGAGTTGTTTAATGAACCTGAACGTGATCAGGTTCTAAGCTATGTCGAAGGGTGGTTGGAGCCGCATCTTGCCTCGCCAGCCTAAACGTTTCTCATGGAGGAGGAAGTTAGTGAAGGAAGCTTCAACGGACGATCATAACAGCGGCTTCCGGCGGAAAGCTAAAAGGCTCGGCCCGCGCCCTGGTTCGGGACTATAGCCTGAAAGATACATAGGTAAACCCTGATATATGGATGTGTTTGATATCTTTTACGATATTTCTAAGCAAATAGAGGCCGAGGGCCTCGATGTCGGACGCTTTGGTCCACCCGGACGAAAAGCGGGGGCCTGCGCCATCCACATCCCGCAGTTTTTTCCCAGCCTGGATCTCTGTAAGAATTCCATCCTCGTCTTTGGTCACCCGGAACTGTACGTTGCCAGGATTCTTTTGGCCCTCAAAATGAGACGTGATGTGCATAAAGACCTCCTCACAGGCCAACTGGAGGGTAGATAGTTCCCTGGGGGTGAGTTTCAGGGTTTCCGCCCCCTCAGTGAGTCTGTCGATAAGAACGGGCAAATGGGCTACTGATGGATGCACACCGAAGCCCAGACGGGGTCTGGGCATCAGATAGAAGGTCGTACTGAGAAGAATGGCAGCCAACCCCCCGGCTGCGATACCATTTTTGGTCAGAGGCGAAAGGGCAGGGGGGAGGACCCCGGGGAAGAAAACCTGGCTTTCTGCCATCATTCCTACACAGACCGAGATCCCTACCATCAGGCCGGTCTGGTTATTCATTCCACTTTCCAGGATCAGATGAAGCCCTGAGTGGAACATCATGGCGAGAAGTCCCACCAGGAATCCCGCAAAGACAGGCAACGGCATATCCAGGATAATGGTGCTCGCCTTGGGCATGAACGCGAGGGTCAGGATCAATGCCACGGCGATCAAACCAACGGATCTGGATGCAACCCCCGTCATCTTCAAAACCGGTATGTTCTCGCTGTAGGTCTCGTTGGGGAGGGTGCCGGCCAGGCCGGCAATGATATTGCTTACTCCGTCGGCATACAGTGCCCCTTGAACCCGGCTGTAATCCACCTTTTTGAAACCCCTGATGGAAACGGTCTGAGCCAACATGCAATTTCCGATGGTTTGGACCGCATTCAATACGGTGACCACCACAAATGCCAGAAGGACAGGAATATGTTTCACTTCCAGGTGCAGTGCAATTCCTGGGTAGCTGCCCTTGGGGAGACCGAACCAGGCGGACGAATGGAGGTGATGGAACTCAAGGAGGTTAAAACACCCGGCTGTGAAATAGCCGAATGTCAGGGTGATAATCGGGGCCCATAGTTTCAAGCCCTTCCCGCCAAAGATGTTGACCCCGAGAAAGCACGCGAGCGTGATGAGGCCCACGGCAAGATTGTCAGCCGTGCCGTAATAAAGAGACCCCTTCTCCCCCATCCATTCATGGATCGCCAACGGCATAAAACTGATCACAATGAGCAGGATAATGGTACCCCCCACTGCCGGGGTGATGATATGCCGAAGATATTTCAGGAAATAGGAGAGGAGCAGTTCCACGGGGGCCGAAAGAATGGCCATGGTGGCCACGAGCGCAAACCCACCCAACTGCAGGGCCTGAATTGTGCAGGCCAGATAGGCCGTAGAGGATCCCATGAAGATGACCAGTCCGGCCCCTATCTTTCCGAAGCGCACGACCTGAATCAGGGTACAGAGCCCGCTGACCGCTATGGCAGCGAAGGTCGCAAAGGCGATGTGGTCCGGGGCGGCGCCCCCTAATTTTCCGGCAATTCCGGGAAAAAGGGCTACCTCCCCATACATGACCAGCACGTGCTGAAAGGCAAGGACCATGGCCATCCACAGGGGAGGCGATTCGTTCACTGCAAAGAGGAGGTTGTCAGTCTGGGCGTTCGTTTTCATGACATTACCGATGGATCCTCAGGGGATGGTGTCAACGCATCTATCCTCCGCTTTCGCCTGGAATTAACTACAGCTTAGGCCGAAGCTTTGCCTGGGAGAACGGAACAGACAGAGCCGATGAACATGATGGAAAAGCCCTCTTCCGGGATACTGACGAAGGCTTCGCAGCCAAAGTCAGGAACAGAGGAGGGTATCCATAAAAAGCCTCTCAGCTTGGCGGTACCATGTTCTAATGCGATTGCCCTGATGTCTGTCCTCTGATTGCGAGCGGGTTGAAACGGGTATCGTAATCGTAGATATCCAGACCTTCCTGTCGCTTCAGGAACCCCACCACCCGGTAGGTAACGGGTGTAGCAGCGGCCTCATAGGCAGATTTCACCAGCCATTGGGTGATGATGCCCACGGCGAGGGTGCCAGCAGATACGGTCCCGGCAAAGGCGATGACAATGAATACCAGGGAGTCGACGCCCTGTCCTAACACCGTGGAACTTATGGTACGCGTCCACAGCCAGCGTCCCTTGGTGGCGATTTTCATCTTTGCCAGGACAAAGGCGTTGACAAATTCTCCCACAAGGTATGCCAGAAAAGATGCAGCCAGAAGACGCGGCGCGTAGCCCAGTATGCGCTCGTAAGCCGCCTGTCCGTCCCAGAAGGCAACCGGGGGGATGATCTGGACCAGCCAGATCACAACGACGGCCAGAAGATTGCAGAAAAAGCCGAGCCAGATGACCCTGCGGGCCTGGGCATATCCGTACACCTCTGTCAGGACGTCTCCGGTGATATAGCTGACCGGGAATATAACAACCCCCGCAGGCAGGACCAGGCCCCAGAGGCCGATCAGTTTCACCGCTGTAATGTTCGCGGTAATGAGGCTCGTTATGAATACGGCGACCACAAGCACGAACCACGGGGAAACCATGGACATGCCCTTCTTTTCACGCTCCTGGATCATTTCGCTCATTTTCCCCCATTTAAACCTCTCCCGACGCCTCGGGGTAAAACACTATTTATTTTCTTCGGTTGATCCCAGTCGATGCTGGACGTTCTTCTTCCTGTCCCTGTAAGGAAGACGGAACATGCCAGCCCATGAGCCCCCGCTCTTATAGCCTTCAAGAAAAAGAGTTGGGGGTTTCAGCTATGCATTCTCTTGTTTTCATAGAGTTATTTAGTCAACAATCGAAAATCGACAATCATAAATCCTATATCAGATGGGCTGATGCTCTTTCCGGAGCAGATCGTTCACTGTCTTCACCGGGTTGAAGGTGATACTCGGAACCTCAACGAACAGGGTGATCCAGCGGGACATGGACCCGTTCCAAAGGCCCGGGTGTTCAAGTGCCTTGAGGTCCTTGCCGTCCTTGGATTTCTTCGAGATGAAAACCGCCTTGGGGTCGACATACCGGCTTAAATCGAATGGTATTCCCCGCCAGTCCCTGACCCCGCAGACCAGGTCCACCGGGTTGAAATGGGTAGAAGCCTCAACTATCTCCCGCTGTTCCCTATCGTCGAAATCGATCTGGGCGGTTTCGACGATCTGAAGCGATCGCTGGCCGGACGCATCTTCCACCCAGAATGGGCCGCCGCCCGGCTCCCCCACGTTTTTTACCATGCCGCACACCCTCACCGGACGATCGAGACTTTCCACCAGAAAGTCCCTTCTCTCTTCAAAAGGCCTCTGCGTCAGGTCTTCAGGAATGGAAATGAGGAGTTCCCTCTTTAGAAAGTCGGCGGCCTCGTCCAGGAGCCGGGGGGGCGTTTCCTGGGAAGCCAGTTTCTCCATGTAAGCGAAGATGCGGCGCTGCACCTCGATGAGATATCCCGCGGTTATCTTTTTCCATACGAAGGTCTCGGGCTTGAGGTGATCCGGAACGACATTGTCGATGTTCTTGAGAAAAATGATATCCCCATCGATACGGTTCAGGTTCCTCAAGAGGGCGCCGTGCCCTCCCGGGCGAAATAAAAGCCTTCCGTCCTTCTGTCGAAAGGGGACATTGTCCATGTCCACAGCGATGGTGTCTGTGGAGGGTTCCTGAACGGAGAAAGAGACATCGTACTGAACGCCGAACCTTCCTTCAAAAATCTCCCGGGCCTTACGGAGAGTGGCCTTGAATCCGTCCATATGCTCCTGCGAGACCGTAAAGCTCAGGGCGCATCGTCCGTCCCCGTCCGCTACATAGAAGGCGGCTTCAATCAAATGCTCCTCAAATGCCGTCCGGCTCCCCTCGGGATAGTCATGAAACTTGAGCAGGCCTTTGGGCTTATTTGCGTAATCGAGTCCATCCTCGGTGAGAAGAAAACGGAGAATATCCCTGAATCGACCCTGTTCCACCAAGGGATCTACGCTGAGACCATGATCAGCCATAATGGATTGAAGATCTTTGAAAAATGGAAACTTTTCAAGTCCATCCGCGAAGGTGAGGAATTGCTCCGCATCTGAACCGCCTGCCGATCTCTCCTCGACAACGGAGGACCTGGTGATTTCCCCATCCTGATGAAAGTAGCGGAGAAGAACCTTGAACATTCGCGAAGCGGCCCCCGACGCGGCCACAAACTTGACGAAGCGCCGCTCGGGGCCCTCCTTTTCGTAAACAGCGGTCAGGGCGTTCCTCCTTTCCCGATCGAAGGTTCGAATGCCGTCTTCGATCCTGCAGGGGCCTACAAGCTTCAGAAAAGGCCGGGGCATGCTGAAGAGTTCCAGTTGCCTGTTTACCTCCGCCAACGTGAGGCCATGGTCCTCCATCTGCTTCAGGTCCTGCTCGCCGAATTCAGGCTGTTCCATCTTCCCCTCCCTTCAAGGGTTCCATACATCGTGAAAATTGTTGCTTCATCCAATCCCGCACTGACACATTGGACCTGGTCCCCTCCTGAAGCCGATCCTCATACCCAATCAGGGATTACGGGATAGGGACGCTTTTTTAAATTTGTATGGAATTTAAAAAAATTATAACTATAATAAAAAGGTTTTCACCTCAAACGCAGTCCTGTTTTAATCGGTGCGAGTCACCTGGTCCAAATTCCTATTATCAGAATTCGTCAAAAACAGCGCTGGGTTTTAAACGGTGAAGGCTGAGAGTTCTCTCAACTATCGGATTGTCGGGACTCAATTGTCAACCCTCAATCACCCAACCCGTTCCATGGAGGTCGTATTAAATTGAATCCTTTCTATAAAAACCTTGCACTGTGGCTGGTTATCAGCCTCATGATGGTGATGCTTTTTCAAATATTCAAGCAGCCCGATCGGGCCAAAACAGGCATCAGCTACAGTGATTTTCTGACCATGGTGGAAAGCGGCAGCGTGAACCAGGTCACCATCCAGGGGGAAAACCTCTCCGGCATGTCTAACCAGGGTCCTTTCAAGACCTATGCGCCCAAAGATCCTGAACTCATCAGTCTCCTCAGGAGCAAAGGGGTGAAGATTACCGCAAGGCCTACAGAAGACTCATCGTGGTTTCAGGTATTTCTTTCGTGGGTTCCGATGCTCTTGCTGATCGGCGTATGGATATTCTTCATGCGGCAGATGCAGGCCGGCGGGGGAAAGGCCCTGTCGTTTGGGAAGAGCCGCGCCAGGCTTATGACCGATTCACAGGAGAAGGTCACCTTCGAGGACGTGGCTGGAATTGACGAGGCCAAGGAGGAGTTGCAGGAAATCGTTGAATTTCTTAGCGATCCCAAAAAGTTCACCCGACTTGGAGGGAGGATCCCCAAGGGGGTCCTTCTGGTGGGGTCGCCGGGGACAGGGAAGACGCTTCTGGCGAGGGCCATTGCAGGCGAGGCCGGGGTGCCCTTTTTCAGCATCAGCGGTTCTGACTTCGTGGAGATGTTTGTAGGGGTCGGGGCATCGCGCGTCAGAGACCTGTTCAATCAGGGGAAAAAGAATGCGCCCTGTATCATCTTCATTGACGAAATCGACGCTGTCGGCAGGCATCGGGGGGCGGGCTTAGGCGGCGGTCACGATGAGCGTGAACAGACCCTCAATCAGCTCCTGGTGGAGATGGACGGTTTCGAGTCCAATGAGGGCGTTATCCTGATCTCGGCCACGAACCGCCCTGATGTGCTCGACCCGGCCCTGCTGCGGCCCGGGCGTTTTGACCGACAGGTGGTGGTCCCAGTCCCTGACCTGGGGGGGCGTGAGGGGATCCTCAAGGTACATCTCAAAAAGAAGCTGGTGTCCGATAAAGTGGATGTGTCCGTGCTGGCCAGGGGGACCCCCGGCTTTACCGGCGCTGACCTGGAAAACATGGTCAACGAGGCTGCCCTGATGGCGGCGAGGCGGGGCAAGGATCGGGTGGAGATGGATGACTTTGAAGACGCCAAAGACAAAGTCCTCATGGGCACCGAACGTAAGAGTATGATTATCAGTGAGGAAGAAAAGCGCATTACCGCTTATCACGAGTCGGGTCATACCCTGGTCGCAAAGCTCCTTCCCGGCACCGACCCGATTCACAAGGTAACGATTATACCCAGAGGTCGCGCCCTGGGGCTCACCCAGCAGCTTCCCATAAGTGAAAAGCATACCTATCCAAAGGAATATCTTCTGAACAACATCGCCATTCTGATGGGGGGGAGGGCTGCTGAGGAAATCGTCCTCAATACGGAGACGACCGGCGCTGGAAACGACATTCAAAGGGCGTCGGACCTTGCCCGCAAAATGGTCTGCGACTTTGGCATGAGCAAGGAGCTTGGGCCATTGAGTTTTGGAAAGCGAGATGAGCAGATATTCCTGGGAAGGGAACTCTCCCAGCACCGAGATTACGGTGAAGAGACCGCGCGGAAGATCGACGAAGAGGTGAGAAATATCGTCACCGGCGCCTACGAAAAAGCCTGCCAGCTCATTCGGGACAATCTGGATACCATGCACAGCATGGCCAATGCCCTCCTTGAAAAGGAGACCCTGACCAGTGACGATGTGGACGCCATCATGGCAGGGCATAAGGCGTCCGGCATCCCCAAGAAGAAGGCTATTCGAAAGAAAAAGACCCCGCTGTCTAAGGAGGTTGAGGCCGCCGAGGCCGCCGATACGGAAGAATCGGAAGCCGACAACTTCGAAGAAGAGAAAGAATAGAATGGATCTCACGCTGAAATGGAACGGGCACGTTCTGGACCTGGGGAGACGGACCCACGTCATGGGCGTCCTGAACGTGACCCCCGACTCCTTTTCAGATGGGGGCCACTATTTCGAAACAGACAGGGCCATTGAACATGGCATTCAAATGGCTCGAGACGGGGCCGACATCATCGACATCGGAGGCGAGTCCACCCGTCCTTATTCCGAGGCGGTGTCCGCCGTCGAAGAAATGGACCGGGTTATTCCGGTCATAGAGGCGCTTCGTAAAGAGATCACCGTCCCCATCAGCATTGACACGTGTAAGGCCCGAGTAGCCCGTACTGCGCTCAGCGCAGGGGCGTCTATCATCAATGACATCAGCGCCCTTCGGTTGGATCAGGAGATGGCCGCGACCGCTGCCCAGGCAGGGGTTCCCGTCATCCTGATGCACATGAAGGGCACCCCCGGCGACATGCAGAAAAATCCTGTCTATGAGGACCTGATTCATGAAATTCTGGATTTTTTAAGGGATGCCATTGCACGCTGTGAGGCTGCTGGAATCCACAAGGCGTTGACGGTGGTGGACCCGGGTATCGGGTTTGGAAAGACCTTCGATCACAATCTCCAGATCATTCAGGGGCTTTCCCGGTTCCAATGCCTCGAGCGGCCTGTTCTGTTGGGGCCGTCCAACAAGGCCTTCATCGGTCATATCCTGCAAAAGGAGCCTCACGAGAGGGATACGGGCAGCATGGCCGCGGTCGCCGCAGGGGCCATGAACGGTGCCCACATCGTTCGAGTACATCATGTCAAAAAGGCCGTAGAGACCGTTCGAATCATCGATGCGATTCGGCGGGGAAAAGTCAACGAATGAGGTAAAATGACAGCAGTTCTCATTATGGAAAGCCACTCATGTGGGAGCGGCTTCCAAGCCGCGAAAAATCGTGGCAAGATGCCACTCTCACAGCAGTTTAGCTCTGAGTCTACAGCATAATGAGAATTGCTGGTAAAATGAGGTAGGACGAATGCTGTTCTGCATGGATATCGGCAATACGAACATTGTGCTGGGGGTAACAGAGGGGGACCAAATACTCCACCACTGGCGGATCCGGACCGAAAAAGAGACGACTGCGGATGAATTGGGCATCCTTGTGGGCACCCTGTTTCAATGGAAAGGAATCCGCTTCGAAGACATTGGAAACACCATTGTTTCATGTGTGGTCCCGCCGCTGCTCAATACGGTAGAAGATTTCTCACGCCGTTACTTTCAGGTAAAACCCATGATCGTAGGTCCCGGCATAAAGACGGGGATGCCCATCAAATACGACAACCCCAGGGAAGTCGGCGCAGACCGGATCGTCAACGCCGTGGCCGCCTACGAAAGATATCGGGACTCCCTGATCGTGGTCGATTTCGGCACAGCCACCACATTTGATTGTATATCCAAAGAAGGCGCCTACATGGGAGGGGCCATTGCTCCAGGGGTCATCATCTCCTGTGAGGCCCTGTTTAAGGAGGCCTCCAAGCTCCCAAGAGTCGAGATTTTTACGCGGCCAAAGACGGTCATTGCCAAAGACACGGTCAGCAGCATGAATGCCGGCATCATTTTTGGGTACGCCGGTCTGGTGGACGGCATTGTCAACCGAATCTGGAAAGAATCAGGAGAGGCATCCATGGTGATTGCCACCGGAGGTCTGGCGCCGCTGGTGGCCGAGGTCTCGGAGACAATCCATCATGTGGAGGAGTTTCTCACCCTCCAGGGGCTCATTATCCTCTTCAATAGAAACCTGTGAGTGGAAACACAAGAAGCGCCTGAAGTGAGCTAAAGTGCCTAACGTTACAGCATCCACAATCCCGGTGCATACATGCCGTCTTTCAAACCCCAGAGCCCCCCTATGCTCATTCCCCCACGGCTGAGACCGGGCGACCTTATCGGCGTCATTTCGCCGGCGGGTCCGGTCGATGCGTCTGATCTAAAACCCGGTCTGGACCTGCTGATATCACGGGGCTTCAGGGTTCGTGAGGCGACGCACCTCTATGACCGGCACGACTACCTGGCAGGCGAGGACGAGGCCCGGCTGTCGGATCTTCACGCTATGTTCCTGGACAGAGAAATTTCGGCTGTATTCTGCGCCCGTGGTGGATATGGCAGTCTCCGGCTCCTCGCCAGAATGGACTACACGCTCATTCGGGAACACCCCAAGATCATTGTAGGGTATAGCGATATCACCGCCCTGCTGATGGCCATTTACAAAATGACCGGGCTGGTTGCCTTCCATGGACCGATGGTGCGGGGTCTTCCCACTGTTTCCGAAGATAGTAGAGAAGGTCTTCTGCAGACAGTGTCGTCCGAGCAACCGGTTTCATTCGATCCCCTGAAAGGAACCTCTCTCATTCCCGGCACGGCTGAAGGTCCCCTTCTGGGGGGAAACCTGAGTCTAATCTGTCACCTGGTGGGAACCCCCTTCCTCCCCTCCCTCGATGGCTGCATCCTTTTTTTAGAGGACATCGGCGAGCGACTATACCGAATCGACCGAATGCTGACCCATCTCTTACTGTCAGGACAACTTAACGGCATCGCCGGCCTGATCGGCGGAGAGTTTATAGACTGCGGCGACACGTCTTCAACGGATCGTCTCCTCATGGCGATGGCGTCCGAGCTCGATATCCCCCTGATTACCGGGTTCCCCGCAGGGCACGGCCAAAACAATCTGACCCTTCCCCTCGGCATGCCCGCCAATCTGGACACCCGCCGCATGACCCTTTCCACAACAGGCGCCTGTGTCAGATAGTTGGATGGCGCTCTTCTATCTCGCCGCCCTTGACTTCGAGTATCAGCATGGCCGGGCGATTGGGGTCGGCAATGACAAAATCCGCCTCCCCGAACTCCCCATCTTCCCGGCTCCGCAGCCTCAACCAATGCCATGCATACCACACCCCTTGGGAAGCGATGCCTTGAGTGCCCTGTAGACTTTCCCCTCTGCTTCCGACTCCGTGTTTCTCGGCGCCCCCACGGGGCCAGATGCCGGGATTGTCACTGTTGGTTCGCTTAATGCCATGGCTGGATGACCTCGATTCCGTTACATGGACCCCTTCCCGCTCTCACTGGCCCAGAGGAATTCAGCAGGCCTTTTCTTTCATCGTTCCAACCGGCCAAAATAGCTCATCAATCCCCATAAGTTTACAAGTTGGCTACCTCCCCCATTCCATCAAATCATAGCCGTCCCCATCTTCTCTCAGCGGGTTATGGGCTGACAAGTGCCCTTTCCATCTGGTCAATAAACGCAAAAATGTCCGGATTTCCAGAAAACCCTTCGACATAATCATCGCCGATGTGAATATGGTGCGGCGCGTAACCAAGGTCCTTGACATCCCCTTTCGTTCATGCGGATGCCTCCTTCTGGAGCAGCGACAAACGCTTTTCAATGCCGGAAAGCATGTCAACGGTGGCCGACCATTCAACATAATCCATTTCGTCGCCCATCGTCCCCTTTTCGTAACGCCGGTTGAACTGCTCAGAGTTCATTCCATATTTCTTTTCAAGATCCGTTTTCTGCCGCAACAGACGCTGTTTCAGTTCATCCATTCGAGAGGCTTCCCGTTTTGGCAGAATCATATAATGTCCCTTCTATTGCGGATAGAAGCAATTGACTTTTTGCCTGCTATTCCGAAGCCTCGACGTCATCATCCAAACCCAATTCTCGAAGCAGGGCTTTGGTCTCTTCGATTTTCTGCGGTGGGAGGCCCCCTTCTGTCGTGACTTCAAATCCAACGTTCAGCTTCAGGCTTGCCGAGGTCGCGTACCGGGCAAGGACCTTGGTGTAGAAGTTCATCCATTTTTGCGGAGGGACCTCGCCAGTCCACCGCATTTTCTTTATCTCTGGTGGCGGCGGCGGGGGAGGGGGTGGGGGCGTATCTTCCTTGGCGATGGTAAAGGTAGCCTGAGCGGCAACATCGCCGACCTTCACTTCCACCAGATAGACGCCCTCGTGCTCACCAGCGTTGAGGCCGCCTTTCTCGTCGATGATTCCACCCTTGGCAGACCAGGACAGATCTTTCAAGGTGATAGGTCGGCCGTGCTGATCGAGTCCTCGGGCCTGAAACGTCATGTGCCCTCCGGGCCTGATTGTTGGCGCCTCCGGCATGATGGACAATGAAATCAACCGGGGGGGCTCAATATGCTTCTTTGCCTCCTCAGCAGTCAGGATAAACATGTCATCCGAGATCTCCACCTCGTCGGCGGCAAGCTCGCGCTCAAAAACAAATGGATCATACCCCCCGTCAGGACGTTTCCCAACATACGCAAGAATGCCCTGGCTCACCCCTCGTGCAATGGTTTCCTTTACAATATCGGCGGTAAGAATTCTCGGGAACTCAGGAGAGGCATAGAAGGCATCGCGCACCGCCCTGGTGCTCCACTCGGCAAATCCCGGCCACTTTCGGACCAGAAAATTGGGGCTGATGGTCTTCTCTATGTCCCCGTCCTCCCGCAGCCGTTTCAGAATCACTTCCATGAGGCTCCCTGCCTGGCTGGAGTTGATCAGGCCCAGATCCACTTTTCGCATCTCGTTGCCTTTGCCAAGCAGGAGCAGAAACTTGTATGTCCGCCATACAAGCTCCTTCAGGTCGCGTCTCGCCTTCCGGACATTTTCTCCGAGTTGACGCTTCTGGCTCTCATCGATGTGGAGGTCGTCTTTTTCATCGTCAATGGCCTCCCAGGCAAGGACCTTCCGTGCCTCTTCCCGCAGAGTCTGGCCAGACTCCGGCACCGACCAGACGATGGCGCTCTTGAAGGTCCTGCCGGACTTCCCGCACTCCCACGTCATGGCCCTGGTCAGTGCTTTGGTTGCGGGCTCCTCTTCCATGGAATGCTCAGGGGCCAGGATGGCCAGGACAAAAGCGGGGCGGTCGGCAACCGCGTTGCTCTTTTCTGGAAAAAACACCCGGTCGATCCCCTCCTGCGGACTGAACACCTTCTGGATTTCTTCCTGAACCCTCCCCTCGATATCCTTAGCCTCTATGGTCGCCCGACGATCCGAATATCGCTTGATCAGGTTCTCTGTGGTGCTGAACCGATAACGGTTCTTATCAATCGCCAGGTAATAACAGGTCTGGCCGAGTGTCTCCAACACGGTCTCCACATGCCCGATGTCCAACTCCGGCTCGCCCACGGCCAGACGGATTTCGGGCACCGTGGCGTCGGCCCTCATCTGGCCGCCGTTTGACTCGAAAAAGATGGTCGTAGCCGCCTTCTGGTGCAGCCTCGCCTTCTTGATGTCTGGGGTCGCCTCCCGGTCCAGCCGAACCGCGTGGGAGTCGCCTTTGCCGCAGATGTCGGTGGTCACCGCACCTTCGAGCCTGGCCTCGCCAAGCTGCTCAAAAGCTGCCGTGCGGAAGAAGGGATCATCCAGGGGCGCTGTGCCGAGGCCGATCAATGGATCGCGGTGGGCCCCCTTGAACCCCTGGCTATAGGTCCTGGACACCCACAGGGCCAGCAGCCGCAGGACGCCTCTTGTCTGCTGAAACCGGGGAAGTTGTTGCCATTTCCGTTCGAAGACCGACAGGACCATCGGGTGAAAAGGATAGGTTGCGCGAAAGGCCTCCCGCGCATTGTCCACAGGAAACCAGCCGGGGATCTGAGTCCGGTGTTCCGTCACCCAGTCGGCAAAAGCAAAAATGGTTTTTTCCGCGTCCCTGGTGATCCCCTCCCACTCAAAAAGACGCCTGCGGATGATCTCCGCAGTCTCGGCCTCGGCTGCCATGACCACGGCCTTGCCCAACCGGTCCAGCATCTTCTTGAAACGGCCATAATCGGCCTGGTCTTCCGCATTCATTTCAAGCTCGCTTGCAGGGATCGAAACCACCAGGGTCATTCGGTCCTGGCCTCTTGCCTCTTCCGAAAGGTTTTGAAGGAAGTTATAAAGCTGCGTCGCCAGACCGCTTTTCCGGTTGCGACTCACATAATTCATCAACTCGTCCATCAGAATCAGGCAGGGACCCTCCTTCTGCAGGAATGCCCGGACCACCTCGCCGGCAGGTGCAATCAGCTTCTCGTCATGCTCGGCCACAACCCGAAAGCCCTCCTCCCCGCCGATCTGCCAGGCCAGTTCGCCCCAAGGCGTCTTCCGAAGCGGGGTCCCATCCTTTCCGCCCCTCCCGGTGATCGAGTCGAACTCGGTGCCCACGAACACGCCCACTTGGGCCTTGGGGATTGATGCTACACCAGCCCCTTTCAAAATTGCATTCCCCCCCATAAAGTCCCTTGCCTCCGGGCCAGCGGTTGCAAGATGGTAAAGGAGCGTCAAGGCATGGGTCTTTCCGCCGCCGAACTGGGTGGTCATATTAAAGACAGGGGATGTCTCGGTCTTGACCCCCGACAGACGCCGCACCACCTCCGATGCCACAGACAAAAGGCTCTTAGTGAGATAGGTCTTGCTGAAAAACCGGGCCGGGTCCTGATAATCCGGATTGGCCCGGCCCTCCCTCACCTGATCGAGATGCACGGCAAATTCCGATGCGTCCAGAGGCCTTCCTTCCCGCAGGTCTTCGCGAGGATAAACGACTTTGTACCAGGGTTGCAGCGACATGAATATCTCTCCAATGTCAGGGTGAGGGTTTCATCTTCGTAGTATCCCAGAAAGGTAATGGTCGTGCTGCTCGGCCAGGTCGGAAATACCTGTCTCAACAGCTACATTATCCAAGTCAGAAAGGCTTTGAAGTTGACCTCTTTTATCCTTTTTCTTGGGCAGATACAGAAACTCTTTCTTCAAGAAACGAACAAATCTCAGGATTTTTTCTTGCGCTTCCGGAGGAACCTCTTCCAGTTCCTTAACGATCTGTTGTGGGACACTCATAAGACTCTCCTCTCCCGATGGATCTTCTTAACGACCTTCACTTTCAGAATCCCAGTCCCTTTTTCCGTGCCAGCACCCCGTCTACCCAACGCTTTTCGTCGCTGCTGGTGGGGTAAAGGGCCGACAGGGCCTGGGCCAGGGTCCAGAATCGGCTGTCGAGGCCGATTCCTTCCTCGACCAGCAGGCGCTTGAGGGCCTCGCTTCGGCCTGCGGCAAAAAGGATCATGGTCTGGTGCACCCGGTCAAGCGTGGTCTGTCCCGGTCTGGGCATGCCCTTTTCACCCCAGACAGCCGCAGACTCTGTTTCCTCCAATTCTTCGAACAGGCTAAGGGAGATGAAAAATACCGATATACCGGTTAGCACCATGGTCAAGAAATCAGCTTCGAGCTAAATCTTTAACTTTAGGCGGCGTCAATAAATAAAGGTATCAAGTTACTCGTGTAGATTGCGGGCGAATAGCGAAATTCCAAGCACTTCTCGAAGAAAGCTGTAACCTTAATTTATTGACGCCGCCTTAAGGCGAAATCATGGTTGCAATATACCATGATGCTTTCAAATATAAACGGTATATTGGCAATTTTCATCTCCCTAAGCTGTTTTGTTTTCTTCTTGCGGCCCCTGGGAGCATCAGCCTCAGATTTGCCGAACAGATGGGCCGTTCGCTCCGAAACGGGTAGAAGCCTTGCCGTTTCCCCCTCAATAGCCACCACGCTCTGGAGGGTCTCCAGATGGGCGCCAAGCCCCTGGGCGATCTTGCGAGCGGTATCATATTCGAGGGCATAGCCGCCGATCAATTTTTTACCGCCTTCCTCCTCGGTCTCTTCCCCCTTCTTACTTTTGCCTTCTGCCTTCCCGTTTATTTTGCCCGTGCTCAAAGTCCACAGCCACATGGCCGTAAGTCTCGCATCTTCCTCAAAACCGCTGGCGTCCGCGCCCTCGAAAACCATTCGCAGGGCTTCCTGGGATACGGCCGCCCATACATGTTCCAGGTATTCGCGCAGGGTCAGCTGCTCGCCACTGGCCTTTTCCACCCGGGAATACCGGGAGAAGACCTCCAGTGCAGGGCCAAGACAGGCAAAAATGGCGTCCGCGCCTACAATCTCTTCCTGGGCCAGTCGCGGCATCCATTCGTGAATGCGCTTCGGCATTTCAGCCAGCACCTCCCGCCAATCGCCAACCCTATGAGTGCGCAAAGAACCATCGCGCGCTTCGCGTGGTCGGCATGCGAGATGGACGGATGATGCGAGGACTGATCTGCCAGAAGAAATCACGCGACCTGGGCGCTCAGTATCAATCGGCCAACTTGCCGTGATGACCCAGCCCGTCGATATAAGAGACCCAAGCAGCGCTTCCCATCCGTCAGTCGTGGCATTCGCGAAGACTACTACGCCAATGCCGCTCGCCATACACACCTCGCGTGAGCGAGCCAAGGCTCGCGTCATTACTCGCTCATAGTGTGCACGGTTCTTTGGGTCGTCGCTGTACTCGTCGCCAGGCGATTGGACCACCGCTTCTTCCAATTTTGGCGTCTCATCATTCGCAAACAGCCCGGGATGCTGCGCACTCAATATTCTCTTGAGCCACATATAGAAGAAATCAGACAAATCCGCATATTGAATGGCATAGTAGTAGGGAGGGTCGGTGACAACGGCACTTACTGAATCATCAGGCAATGGCTGGGCTGCGGCATCTGACTGAATCGCCTGGCCCATAGGGCTTTCAGACATCGCCTCCCTCTCTATGACACGAAATATCCACTCGATTGCTCCAGACCAGTTTCCCGTGCTGCCTGAGAACGGGTTAGCCTCGGCATAATCCCACACAAAGGGAAGTGCCTGTCTCCCGAAAGTATGCGCGATGAACTGGCCCCCCCAAGTCGCAAGTGAACTCCAGTAGTCCGCACAACGGTCCAAAGCAAATGCAAGCAGAGTCCTAATCGCCTGCTCATAATCCGCGTCCGCAGAAATCGGTGCACGTCTGACAAGCTCTGCGAAATAGCCCAAGGCTAGGCGTTGTCGTATGGTGTAGAAGTCCTCCCAGGTTTGGAGTCCGTAAACAGAAGCCCGATTAACAAAGGTGTGGTAGTGAGCTGTATCTTCGTCTGGCACAAAGCTGGAGTCAGTTTCCCGAGATTGTGATAATGATGCTAATTTAGCACCGCACGCTCTGGCCCTTTCGATGTCCCGGTCTGTGGGATTCCGAAATATTCGTGTGCCACCGTTATCAAGGACGACAGCCAGCAGGCGGGCGTCCGTCGTGCCACCATGGCGCGAGCGGAATTGCCGTTTCACCCCAGCGAGAGGGGTAGAATAACCGCAGACCGGGCAAGTTGGAACGCCCCGTTTCACGGTCCCTTCACCGAAATCGCCTGTCTTGGGATTCACCACTACCTCAATGTCAACGCGGCTGGCTTGCCTATTGGGGATAAGCTTCAATGCGTAAGACCGTTTCCCTTTCTTCAAGAGCCACGGAGATCGAAAAAGTGGCACTTCAACGCCGCAGCCAGGCCCTTCACACGTGATCGTCCGTGCCCAGAGATAAGCAATAGGCGTTGAACCGTCCGGGTCCTTGGGATAAAACTCCGCCAGTTCTTTTTCTGCCTGTTCCTTGATCCATTGGCCCCACTTGCGAACTTCATCTGCCAGCCGCTTTCCGTACTTGGGTATGTATTCCAAAACTGCCTTGTTGAGTAGGACGGCCACCGGGTTCAGGTCGCTGGCAAAGGCGTCAGCACCCACACGCAGGGCTTCGAGAGGGATCGATCCCCCCCCGCGAAGGGGTCCACTACCAGAGGCCTCGTCCCAGGGGCGCCGCCGAGGGCCTCATGGGCTGATTGGGTCAGGTTTCTGGCGGTCTGTAAGAAGACCTTATTCGTGGATGCCTCCCAGGCGGCAAAATCGGCAATGAAGTCAAGGAGAAAACCTCGCAGATACATGGGATCAATTGGCTCTTTGTTCTTATTGAGGGCACAATAACCCTTCCAGGATTCGCTGTCGCATATATTGGCAACTTCTTTGTCCGCGGCGGCCGCTGCTGCAAAGGCCCTCATTTCATGATCTGCGGTCTGGCGAAATGACAGGGGACATAGCGGGTCCGCCGGATCCGGCCAAAGGGCCGCACAAATGACGGCACGGCATGATGCCAGAGGCCTGCGCGCCCACCAGATGTGGAGGGTGGAGATATGACCATGACGGATGCTCTTTTCCCGCCGTGCATGGGCTGATATCCGCTTGATAGGAAGATCCACTTCAATCAAACGCTTGGGATATTTCAAGGGATTTTCGAATGCTGGTGTCTCTTCGATGTAGACCCCGGACCGTGATTCTCCAAGAGGGGGTTCAGCAACACCGGTTGCTGTGATTGCTGATTCTGGCTCTTGGCCATATGGTGCTGTGTCAGGGGATTTCATATCCCGAGATCCTGTGAGACAATCGATAATGGGCTCGACATTTGGTTTGCCTGAAGCTGGGTCCCGGCCGATGGCGTGAGACCCAATCATTTTCAGAGTGCTCTGTATCATGAGATCTTTGTTCTGGTAATTGATGTGAAAGATTTCCGGCAGATCGAAATCGGTCATTTGCTCCCTGATTCTTGCCAGCCACTCCGGCACAGGGTCTGTTATCAAAGTTGCTTTCGATATGGAAAAAATCTTGTCTCTGGCTTTTGCGGCCAGAACTGGGCTCCATGTTTGTCTTGGGGGGGCAGCGGATATGATCGTTGTGCGGTCCTCATCCCACACATCCAGAAGGTCTTTTCGGACCTTGAAATTCAGGATGCCGTCGGGCAGCATGATCGCAACATCCGCACCTTTATCCAGGGCCAGACAAATCATGGGCCGCTCGATTGCAGGGCCGTACCCTGTAAAGAGTGTGATCCCCGGTTTGGCGATCAATTCCACGCAGGCTTTGGCAGCCTCGATCTCACGTTCAATCGGGTTGGACGAGGCAAGAACGCCAAACAGATTCGTCTCGAAAACCTGAGACTTCCCCCTGACATAGAGAACCGCGGCGCTTCTTCCTTTGAGCTGGGAAGGGTATTCTTGATTCCCGGGTTCAATGATCCGGACCCCTGAACGGTGCAACTCCTCCAGCGTGGATTCATCGCCTTCGATGGCTGCCCGGCCAGCCGCATGGGATGCTGATGGCTCAAATACCAGAATTTCGGCCTCTATATCAGCCAAATATGCTTTGATCTTTTCAAGAACCGCATTCCATTCCAGTCCTCCATGACCGCACCCCAAGGCTGGGAGAGCAACTTTGACCTTTCCCTGTTCGGAAAGATAATCCCGGAGGGCCTTGAGCCCGGCTTCGATGTCCTCCATCCTGGATGGTTGCCGCCAGTGCCTTTTGGTGGGGAAGTTGATCACCCACTCACCTCCAATAATCGGTTTCCAGATATGAAGCTTACCAGGCTTCATATTGCCGCTCTTGCACTCCCTTTTGTATTCCTTGAACATGGCAGGGTATCGGGTTTTAAAGGCAAGTGCGACACCCGCCCCCATTACGCCGACACAGTTCACTGTATTGACACGGATGTCCGCAGGCGTGTCGAAGATATCACCTTGTGCGTAATGGATCATCTAATCATCGTCCTCCAAATTTGCCAAAAAGCGATTCCCGCAGGTCCGGCAGAGCCGCCTTAATCCTCTCAAGCCATCCGGGATGTGTAGAAATTATTTTGCCCAAGCCACCCTCCGGAATAAGGCTCTCAACGTCCGCGCAATTCAATGCTGCGAGCATATCGAAGTCTTCGGCGCACTCGATCACGCCTAAAAGCTGCCGCCGGTCACGCCCTTTGCCAACGATGTCCCCGATCAAGTCATGGTAAGCGACGAGTAAGAGCACCTGTCGAATTTCTTCCTTGTCGAGTGATTCGATATCTTCGATCAGAATCCTTTGAACCAGTGGTATTGCCCTCGCGGGATGATCCGGGTCGGTTTTCTGGCACCCTTGATCGTCTCTTGGGCTGTTACCCTTGCCGATGTCATGCAGATATGCAGAGAATTCGACCAAAACTTTTTCCCGGTTGGATAGACCTTGATAGAGTCCAGAGTTTCTCAGCTTATCGACCACGGTTCGGGTATGCGCTCCGACATCCTCATGATGCTCTCGGTTTGCAGTGGCAAGATTATTGATGGCATCAAGTTCCGGCAATGCGCCGAAGTCGTCTTCGAGTTTAGCAACAGCGTCTTCAATGCGGTTGAACAGTGCCTCGTCCGGGACTTTTTCATTCCGAGTCCTGATCACTTCCTTCACAGCTGCAACATAATCTCTGCGCAGACATATGGGTCCTGTGACGATGGAGACTTTCCCCTGCTCGTAGAAGTTGGTAAAATAATAATAGCGTCCGTTATACCCCTCAAGATGAATGGCGGGAGGATCCATATGGGCTTTAGCGTAAATCCGCTCGACCTTTTTCTTGACCATCGCATTCCAGACAATGATATGGTCGATCTCCGAGACCTCCAGTCGCTTATGGACCAAGGCCTCAGCCATTCGAGCGTGGTGCTCTTTATCGGATGGGCTACCCCATTTCTTGGAATCGATATTTGCCCAGTCGAGGTTTTTGAGGTCGGAGGGGTCCGAATAAAATGTCGGAGGCAGAGCAGTGTTTGCGGAGGCATTTGTGAAAACGACATTAGACGAATTTAACAGATGGATGGGAACACCAAGATAGAGCAGGTAGAGCTGATCAACGTTCTTTGCGTTAACGACTGAAAGGAGCATGGGAGACCTGGAACAGAAATAGAATGGCACGTAGTCATGCACCACGCCGCCGGGCCCAGTTGTAACGTCCATCAGAGCTCTACGGTCCTGAATACTTTTGGAGGCAATGGAAACATGGGAAATTCCGCGCCGCGCCTTTTCGTTGTATGATAAGAGACCGTGCTCCAAAATCCGCAGCAAATTATTGAGATGCGTGAACTGGTAGATATAGCGATTCTTGTGCTCATCAGGTATCGGCATACTTCAGTCAGCCTCCGCATTCAAACAGTGATCTTCTTTTAGATATTTCAAGGTCTTATAGGCATCATCATTGCATTTCATACCGCCAATGCGCTCGCCAGGCATAATCATGCTGCGAGGGTCTTCTTGGATTCCTCTCTCAATTCATCAACCATCCTGGTTGCTTCAAGGGCCTGGTCCACGGAAACGTGCGGCTTCAATTCGTGGATGCGGGTGGCCCGGGACTGGAGATCTCCGTCTGTTTCGTTTTTGATGGTCACATGCAGGGCGGTGGCCAATCTTTCCAGTTCACTGACCTTTTTGCCTCCCAGCTTCTCTGCAATCAGTCCAATGTGGGGGGCGAACTTCCTGAGCGTCTTGGGGAAGCGCTTCATGAGTGATTGGCTGGCTTCTCCCGGGAGAATGGACGGTCCGTAGGGATAAGGTTGGGCAACTAACTTGAGAAGGCTGTCTGCCCGCATTGCCGTTATCTCGTCGGTCAGATCAAATGAAAAAGGCCCGTGTTTGTAAAGGATGAAGTCAAAACCTAACGGCACTCGCGTCATGTCCTGAAGGAAATAGGCGGCCTTTTGAATATGCGTTTCCCCGCACCAGCTCGAATTGTCCTTAAGGGCTTGCACCAGGCCCAACAGGATCACTGCCCGCTTGTTCCTCTCCATTATTCCCCCTCCTTTGGTTCTATGATGGCGTCTCGATGTTCTTGGAGCCATGTTGTTGCTTCCTTCCTTATCCCTGGGGAAACAAAAACATAATCTGTTGCAATTACAGGGAGTTGTCTCAGGACCTCAGATATTGCCAGTGAAGAAACTATCCGTCCGTCAGTCATAAAAACAGGGAAATCAGGGGCGCCGCCCTTTTGTTTATACCAATCCAAGCGGGTGTTTTCATGGCCAAATTGATCGCACACACCATTGTAAATGGCTGAGGCAGCCTCTGGATTCCTTAAAATATCCTCGGGATTTCTTTGATAAATGCACCGAAAATGTTTCCGGTTCATGATGCACTGGGCTGGGTCATACCCTGATGCACTCGGGTTTTGTGCGGTTTCCTGTATCGCAGCAGTGACTTCATTGTCAGTCACTTTCAAATTGTCTTCAACCGTTGTTGGAAAAACCTCCTTTGGGAGCCATGACTTGAGAAAATCTTTCAGATGGATGTCATAAATACGGCGTACAGGATGAAAATAAAGCTGTGTGTACATAAAGTAACGCGCCATCAGCAATGCCTCTGCAGAATGTATCCCGCCCTCTTCAACACCCAGAGCCGGTTCAAGTGAATCGGATTCCCCCCTCGGCAGTATCCGAAGGGTATCAATAAGCCGATGGTGGTCAAATCTACCGTAAGCTACACCAGCATGAAGCGAATCTCTGAGCAAGTAATCCATCCTATCTACACCGAATGCGTCCCCAACGATTATTTCCGCCAGGATCGCGAGCCAGTCGTCAAACGCCTCGTCCTTGTATTTCTTGGGTCCAACCGCGATTTTTGCAACATCTTCCGGTTGAATCTTGATCTCTTTCCAAATGGGTTTTAATTCATCACTCAAGATGATCTCGATGGTGAGGCGTTCATGGTCCCAGCCTTCAGGCAAGAGTTCTTCCGCGCCGTGTGAAAAGGGTAAGTGACCAAGATCATGACATAAAGCCGCCATACGGAGGGCTTTTCTCCAATAAATATGATAAGACTCCCTGTATTTGGGAACCACTTTTCTAATGGACTCATGCAAAATATTGTCGGGCTCCGTCACAATATCATACACCTTTCCTGCAAGTTCCATTACACCAAGGCAATGCTCAAATCGTCGGTGAGTTGCGCCCGGATAAATAAGATACGACAGCCCGAGCTGATGAATGTAGCGAAGGCGTTGGAATGGACGAGAGTCAAGCACTTTTCGTTCACCGGAGTCAAGCCGAATGAACACATGAACAGGATCGCGGATTTCATGGAAGTGTTTGGCCATTAGATTCGGTTTGCCTCCAGTACGCCTTTTGCGCTCATATGGTAATGCTCTATCTTTACAATCGGTTGCCATCCCAAACGTGCCGGGTCCTGAATCACGTGTATTTGGGGCTGTGCGGCGCAGTTGAACACCACGTAAAGCCAGAAATCCTTTTTTAGCCGTTCGGCGGTCTTGTATTCATTGGCGGTGAGGGCCACTTCTCCGATCCCGGCCCGGCCCTTCACCTCGATGAACCGGACCTCGATCGCGGTGGCAGAGTCCTCGGGATGGGGTTTGCGCGAGATGAGATCAAACCCCCGGTTCTGCGCCTCTACGCTCTCCACCTTGCGGCCCTGGGCCTCCTCGTGGGCAATGACCGCCTGGACGGCAATTCGCTCGATGGCATCATCCCTCACCATCTGGCCAATAACCGGGTCCTTGCGCTCCGGGTGTGGAAGCGCCCAGGCGCATCCGATGTGGCGGATATCGCCGATGGTGCACTGGCGTTCCCGATCCAGCTCGACCAGCCTCTGTTCACGGCGGGCGTTCAGTTCTTCCAGCCGGTCCTCGGACTGCTTCATGCTGGCCATGAGCCAGGGTGGGATGGGGTTGAAAGTGGCTGTCTGTTCGTGGAGGTTGGCAAAGGTCAACTGCTGTCGGTGGATGAGTTCATTGAGACTGATCTCGATGTGTTGACGGATGGTCTCGGTTTCTTTTTGCCGTTGGTCGGCTATCTCAGTCAGAAATCCGGTCAGACATCTTTCCATGAGTGCCTGCTCCCGAACCTCTCTGGAGGGAAAACCCTGTGGCAGTTGGGGCGGCTCTGTTCCCTTGGGGGCGGCGTTCAGGTCGAGAAAAACGGTGGGCTGGCGGATGGATAGCTCTCCAGACGGGTTTGTCTGGACCGCAAACAAACGACGGTGCAGCTCGTTCCCGAGTCCGTCTTTGATGGAGGCCGAAAATACATCCAGATGATAATGGTCCGCCGTATGCAAATCATAGAAAACTGCGCCCCGGGTGAGGCCTTCCCGGACCTGTTCCCACAGGCTTTGACGGACGGCCTCAAACAGGGGATGGCCCGGAGTGACCCATTCGCAGGTGGGGTCCTTTCCAAGAAGGGCCTTGTCAAAGACGATCTCCTTGTATTCCTTACCGAGCTTTCCAAACCGGGGCTCGAGTCGGTCACCCACGGCCCACAGATGCCGCGGGACGCGGCCCACCCTGTACACATGGCCGCCTGGCGGCGTTTCTTTCGGGAGGACCCCGACGACCGGGGAGGCATGGACAAAGAAATCCTCAATCACCTCAGGCACGAGTCTCCGCTCCCGGGCCTCGGCCGACTTGCCGATGATGGCCGATAGATTCAGTTCCCGCCTGGCCAGACCTTCGAGGGTTGAGTCGGTGATCCGTCGAAACCGCTCCGTATCCACCTCTTCGATAATCCGGGATTTGATGCTCTCTTCGGTCTGGTTTCGGAGATACATCTCGCGGATCAGTCTTTCTAACTGGTTTGAGGGGAATACATCCCCAAGCACGTTGAAGACCTTGCCCGTGCGCTGGGGGTCAAGATCTGCCTCGATCTGTTCCAGGCGTTCAAACAGCTTTTGAAGAACGCGGCCTTCCCGGGTATTTCCGGCCACGAAATTGAAGATGAGGCAGTCTTTTTCCTGACCATATCTATGAATTCTCCCCATGCGCTGCTCCAGGCGCACCGGGTTCCAGGGGATATCGTAATTGATCATGAACCAGCAGAACTGGAGGTTGATCCCTTCGCCTGCGGCCTCTGTGGCGACCAGGACCTGGGCCGATTCCCGGAACTCGCGCTCGGAAAAGATCCGCGTGCCGGGTGTGTCGCGGTCCCCGATCTTCATGCCGCCGTGGATCTGAGTGACCGTCAGCCCCCAATCCACAAGCCTGCCCACAAGGTAATCAAGGGTATCCTTGTGCTCTGTGAAGAGGAGCATCTTCATGGACGGGTCCTGGAAAACGCCCTGTTCGGAGAGGACCTCCCGAAGACGGCTGAGCTTGGTTTCCACCTCGCGCTGCTCCAGAAGCCTTGCCTGATCGATGAGACGGCTCAGTTGAAGAATCTCCTCGCGAAGGGCCGCAGGATCCACCGAGGCGACCACATCCTCCAGGGCGGACAGGATTTCCTGCTGCTCCTCTTCCGGGAGATCATCGAAATCCTCCGGCAGCTTTTTGGCAATTTGCTCCTGACGATATCCCTCGGGGTCTTCCAGTATCTTTTGTCGCTTATCGCGCATCCGCTCGAGGCTTCGACGGGCGGCATACACGCTGGATGCGAGCCGTCTCTGGAGCATGGCCATGGTGAACCCGATGGCCCGACCGGTGGCGGCATTCGCTGACTGAGCCTTGATGGACTGGTCTTCCACGTAGCGGGTCAGGGCGTCGTAGAGATCCCACTCGTCGCTGTCGATTTGAAAACTGACCGTCTGAACGTTTCGTCGGGTAAAGAGTTTTTTGATCTGGCCGGTGTCCGGGTCGGGGAAGGTCACCAGGGCCTCTTTGACGCGGCGGAGATAAAACGGGGCGGAATTGCGCTTCATGGCCTCTTCGAGGCTCTTGACGTCGCCGTACACATCCGCATCCAGGAGTCGGAGGAAGAGGCAAAAATTATCCGGATCGCCCTTGTGAGGCGTGGCCGTCATGAGGAGATAGTGGTCTGTCATGGCGGACAGATGCTCGCCCAACTGGTAGGCGAGTGTCTTCTTGTCGGCGCTGTAAGCCGACATCTTGTGCGCCTCATCCACGATGATCAAGTCCCAGTGACTGCGGAGGAGGCTTTCCCTGGCATCCTCGATGCGTGAAACCCACGAGACCGAGGTAATGACCTGAGATTTTTCCTGCCAGGGATTCATGCCGTAATTTGCGCGAAGCACCTCTCCCCGGACGATCTCGAATGTCTCCCGGAACTTGTCTTTCAGTTCGCGCTGCCACTGGAAGGTCAGATTTGCGGGGGTCACGATAAGGGTTCGTTTGACCAACCCGCGGATCTTCATCTCCTTGAGCAGGAGCCCGGCCATGATGGTTTTCCCGGCGCCAGGGTCGTCGGCCAGAAGAAACCGGATTCGCGGCAGTTTTATGAAATAGTCGTAAACGGCCTCCAACTGGTGCGGCAGGGGATCCACACGGGCGATGGAAAGGGAAAAGTAGGGGTCGTATTCGTAGGCCAGGGCCAGTCTGAGGGCCTCCACACCCAGGCGGAAATGGATTGGATCGGCATCAAAGGGTGGCTGATCGGGGCTCACCTTAAGCGTGGCGAGCTGGTTTTGGTCCAGGACGGGCTCATACACCTGTCCGGAATCGAAACCCTTGCCGATGAGCTTGACCGAAGCGCCAATGGGCACACAGACGATTACCTGAACAGGCTCCGGGAAAAGGGGGCCTGTGACGGTTGAGCCAGGTTTTGGTGTCTCGGTGTTCATGGATTATATCTTATATAATAGTGGCGCTGGGTTCCACAAGCCCGGATTCATGAGTGCTGTCTTGCCCCCTCTCGAGCCAATGGGTCGTGTGCCGACCTATGTAAAATACAAGACCCCGACCTCCAAGTTTCCGGAGCATCGGGGTTTATGGGCTGCCTTTGGTCATTTCCATTCCTCTTTGCCTCTTTGATTGAAAAAAAGCCAGTGGAGACTGAATTCTGACATAATTTCATAGTCCTCCATGCTGGAGATGTCAATCAAAACGGGCCTGGTTAATGGCCTCGAGGGGGACCGGAGGGATTTCTATCTGATGGGTTTCTTTTGTTTTGCCATGATTCCAAAGCCTCACATGTGGCGACTGTTGGCGATCATTCGGTTATTCCGCTTGTAATGAATCTTTTTCTAATGGCGTTTTGGAGACCTCTCGCCCTTTATCCGTCAACCCATATTTCTGCTTGCTGCTGCGCGGCTTATCCGGGATGGTCATTTCCAGCCAACCCGCTTTCAATGATGAGGTCGATTGAGTCTCCATCGATAAACACTCTTTCGAGTTTCTTTCAAATATTGTTTGGTCAATGTTCTTGAAATTCATTACAAATTGGCCTACCATGCCCATAAATCGAGTGGCCGGCCAAGGGGACGTTTTAAGGTTTGTTTTTAAGTTTCTCAATACAATATGGTGTCCTAAGGCACGACAAGCTGGCATGAACAGATTTGTCGATGTTGGTTTTTCGTTTCCGATTCAGAAGGGCGTCCTCAGGGCTTTAGGGGAGTCTGGACCGGCCGCCGGGACGCTGTCCAACGATTCAGTGAAGATATGGAAAAGGTCGTTATCACCGATGTCACATTGAGGGAGTTCGGTCAGAATGTCCCGGAAACCCATCTGCACCTATTTACACCGGAAATCAGGGTCAGGGTAGCATCAAGCCTGATGGATCTCGGTTTTTCCAGTCTGGAAGTCCTTTCCTGCATTCATTTCAAGATAGCCCCTGCCATGCAGGAGGAGGCACTCAGAAAGATCTCGACGGATTTGGGTCGGGTCGACGACAGGGCTCATGTCATCACCCTGGTCCCCAATCTGGCCGGCTACAGGTCCTTTCTTCGCCTTGGCCTGGGCCCGGAGGGCTTCAATCATACCCTTGGCATATTCTTTTCGGCTGTGGAGGCCCACAACCGGGCTAATTTGGGAAGATCGATACAGGAAACCGTGGATGAGTACCGGACGATTCTGACGGACGCCTCCATGCGGCATATTCGGGTCGTCGCCTATATCTCTGCGGCGTTCGGATATCTGGATACGAAAAAACGATCGGTCATACCCGCAAATCTCCTGAAGATAAGCCGGCACATGGACCTTCTTTTCGATCTGGGGGCCCACACCGTGACCCTTTCGGACCTTCAGGGGGTGGCGGGGAACGATGAGACATCACGGATATTGGAGACGATCTTTGATCTTAGGAAGGGAAGAGATATAGATCGCATTGGGTACCACCCGCATCATGTATCAGGGGATCAGGCCCTGGCTAATTCGAGGGTCGTTTTTGATCTGGGTATTCGGCGTTTCGACGCCTCCCTCGGAGGCACCGGGGGCTGCATCACCGGGGCCCCCGGCAACCAGCCGACCGAGAGGCTGGTTCAACTCTTTGAAAAAGCAGGCATCGAGACCGGGATCGATGAGGAGGGCGTGATTGCCCTGGCCGAAGGGGTTCGAAGAGAACTGCTCATGAGGATTCCTCTCTCCCGATCCCTCCCCTCAAAAAAAGAAGGAAGGGGAAAGGATCTGGAGAGAGGTTCTTAAAAAGAGCTGAGGAGGGAGCGATAACCTCCTATTTCTTTTCTCTGACTTCCGGCGGCACCTCGGCCTTTTCGGGCCATCCCTCGGGGATGATCTGGCCTGGTTTCTCCCCCAGCTTCTGTTTCGCTATCGGGAGGCCGGGCCGCTTGAAATCCTCCCGCGGTTTTTTGGGGATGCGGCCGTTCAGGATCGATTCCGAGCGGAGTCTCCTTCCCGCCGTCTTTTCCATCATCCGTCCGATCTCGAGGATTCGGTCGATGTCGATTCCGCAGAGATCGATCCCCATTTCATCCAACATCACGCACATGTCTTCAAAGGTAACCAGCCCCACCACATTGGGGTCCTTGTAATAATAGGAGCCGGTGCCGGGGACCGGGACCTTGCCCAGAAAGTTGGCTGGCTGACCGCCCATCCCGCCGATGGTTCCCTCAAAGATATCGATCCCGGCCTGCAGGGCCGCCAGGACATTGGCCAGACCCCATCCCCGAGTCACATGAAAATGGGCAATATGAAGGTCCGTATTGGGGAGTTCATCCAGTATCATGGAGAAATAGCGATACACCTGGTTGGACGGGGCAGATCCGTCATGGTCTGCATGCTCGATATCATCGGCCCCGATGCTCAGCCACCGCTTGGTGAACTCCAGGGCGTCCTCGAATCGAGTAGGACCGGATATGGGACTCCCCCAGATAGTGCTCACCGTACCGCACATCTTGATGCCGGCCGCCTTGCACTTCTTGATGCAGCGCTCGGCCTCCTTCCAGTAATCGGGGAGCGTGGTCCCGCTGTTGGCGAAATGATGTTCCTCATCCGTGGATACCATCATAAGTATCCTGTCCGGGCCATAGCCCTTTTCCTTGAGCCGGATAGCCTGATCTACGGCCGGTTCCCGAATGGTGACGCATGTCCATTCAATGTCCTCGTGCCGTATGCCTTTCTTGGCGAGCCTATTTTTAAAAATATCGTCATGCACCCCTTTAAGGACCTCTTCAGCGTCCTTGAACTGGGGCATGATCCGGGGGTTCCCCAGATTGGTTACCTCCATCCGTTGAACACCGGCAAAGGCCAGTTCCTGGAGATAATAAATCTTCGCCTCCGTGGGGATCCATTCCTCCTCATGCTGAAACCCGTCCCTGATGGTGATATCGCCCAATCTCACCTTTCTGGGCATCCTTGAATGGACCTTAAACATATCATGCTCGCTCATGCTTTCCTCCTTGTTTTCGATGTAACTGGTCAGGCTTTTGATATGAGTGTAACCCTTTATTTCCGCGCCAGTGACAACCAGGTATGGACCCCGGGATCTCCGTCCCAATGGACGCAACAAAGAAGTCCTCTGGCACTATCCCCTGACAGATCTCGGCAGCAGCATCTGGTGGTGGGGGCAGATGCTCCTCGGGTTCTGGTAGCAGCATCTGGCAAACCCCACAAAATAGTCCCTGAGCGCCGCCATTCGAGAAATCTCGTCCACCAATCCGGCCCTGGCGCAGTAGATGGGCCTGGACTGGTCATAGTATTGCTGGGCCAGGGCGTTCATCTTTTCAATCACCGGATCGAGAGAATGCCCGGCATCCTTTTCCTTGACCAATCGCCTGGCAAAGGCCGCAGCCGCAGCGGTCTCACCGTGCATGACGTTTATTTCGGTCGTGCCAACCCCCAATGTAAAGGCATTGTTCCGTGTGGCCTGCGGGCCTCCCATAATATAATGGGCCGCTGCCGTTCCCTTTCTCAGGACAACGCACAGCATGGGCATATGCGAGCTTTCAATGGAGTAGATCAGGGACTGGCCAAGCCCCAGCAGCTCCGCCTGCTCAGCGATGTCGCCCACATCGATGCCGCTCGTGTCCTGGAACCAGATCACGGGGAGTTTGTCCCTTCCACAGAACATGACCAGTTCGTTCATCTTGATGAGACCTTCGCGGTAGAGTTTGCCCCCGATCCCGAGGTACTTGCCCTCTGCATACTGGGGGTAGCCCTTGCCCAAGAACCCCTGACGGTTGGCAATGACGCCCATGGGAAAGCCGTCTATCTTGGCGAGACCGCAATAGACCTCGGGACCATAGTCCGGGCGGTACTCCATGTGTTCGCTGCCGTCATAGAGTCTTGCGAGGACCTGTTCCATGCTGTAGGTCCTTTTTGGGTTGTAGGGAACAATGTAGTTGAGGTCTTCGGATGAATACAATGGATCGGCCGGTTCGGCAACCCGAAAGGTCGAGGGGTCATAGAGGGGCATGCCGGCCATGCATCTCTTGATGGCCTCCAACACCCCTTCTTCTGTAGTGAAAATCTCCCTCATGAAGCCTGTCTTGTCATAATGGATGCGGACGCCGCCCGGCGGAATCTCCTTGAACTGCCGGGTCGCCTCGATCAGGTTCTCGGCCCCCTCCAGGTCAAAATGCCCCTTGGGCGACATACCGCTGACAATGCCGCCCCCGCCCACGGCCATGTTGGATTTCTCATGGGCAAAGATGATGGCCGGGCTGATGGCGTGATAGCCGCCCCCTGCCGGATTGGTGCCAAACATGCCGACGATGACGGGGATTCCCTTTTCCGCAAGCTCGGCATGTCTGAAAAAGGTCCTCCCTCCGGACCGTCTTCCCGCATAGACTTTTTCCTGTTCCGTCAGCTTGACGCCGCTGCAGTTGAGGACCCAGACCAGGGGGATGTTGAGTTGCTCGGCCATATCCTGGGCTCGAAACACATGTTCCCGTTGGCCCGGAATCCATGCCCCTGCCAGGACCTTGTTGTCGGAGGCAATGATGACAGCGTATCTACCCGATATTTTACCCAATCCAGTCCAGACGCCGGTGCTCCCTTCTTGGTTGAACTCCGGGTCGTAAAGGCTGTTCAGGGGGAGGAACGTGCCCGGATCCACCAGAAGGTCGAGCCGTTCCCATGCCGACTTTTCACCTCTTTTATGAATACTGTCGAGAGGGATCCCGGCCTCCCTTCTCTTCTGTATGGCGTCGGCGATCTCTGTGTCCACCCTGGTTATCTCACGGGCGTTTTCCCGGTTCTGCTCCCGGTCCTTTTCGTTGAGGGTCTTTCCAATCGGCATCATTTTTTCAAAATACTGTCTCATGTCAGTTCGCCTCCCTGTAATCTGCTACGGTTTGTTCAAGTGTTGCGATCAGGCCTGCACGGAATCGGGAGTCCCGATACAGTCTGGCGTCTGCCTCCATCTCCCTTTCCACAAAAGCATGCTCATCAAATGCCGCGGGATCGTACTCTTTCAGGAGCTCGTTTAATGCGTCAATGGACTGGGGGGCCAGTGGCCTTCCCAGTCGCTTGATCTCATCGCTTGCCTCCTTCAAGGATTTGCCCCGAATGCGGGCATAGGTTTCAGGGTCTCTTCTTGTGGCAACCTCTTTAAGGATATCCGCCTGCAGGGCAAGGGTCAGCCTTTCCTCGTCTTTCACCGTGGGAATCTCTCTGTCCATAACCGTCGACATGGCCAGGGCTTTTGGCAGCAAAAGCATCCCGGTTTCGTCATTGTGGGATTCCAGGGCTGCCAGGTAGTTGGCCTTGTCCGCATCGGGATCGGCGGTTTTCTCCCTCTTCGGAAACGGGAAGGGAACAGGTACGACCTCGTTATAGATGCCGATTCCTTTGAGCTGTTGGGCCGAGACCTCGCGCGAGGTCATGGCCATATATGCCGCATTGACGGGACCCGCCTTGATCAGGCTGCGGGCAATCCCTCCCCACCCCGGAATCAGGCCGATCATGGCTTCGCTGAAGCACATGCCGCTTCTGGAATCCCCCACCAGATAATCGGCCATGAGGGGGATCTCTGCGGACCCGCCGTATCGGGTTCCGCCGCCGCACACAGCGACCACCCTCAGGTGCCGGGCGATCTTCCTGATACTGGCATGAAGGGAAATCCCCTTTTTCAACCGGTTGTCGGCCCAGTCAAAAAGTCGGCCGATCTCTTCTGCGGATGCGCCGGCGGAAACCCTTTCGTTTCGAACCTTGAGGGTATTCTCCAGCCGATCGAGGCTTTCCTTGAGATCCCCTCCCGCGTGGACAGGGTCATTGGCCCCGTAAAGGATAAGAAATCCAAGAAGATCCTTCTGTTCATAGACCTTTTTCAGACCCTCCAAATAGGCGTCCAGACCGGGGTTTCCCACCTGATGAACGGGCGGGTTGGCGTAGCAGAGAATTGCCCCGGCCGTTCCCTTGAAAGACACCTGGTCGATGATAAGATATGCCTTTCCCTCCGACCATTCGTAGATCGGCCCGAGATTCTGGTATTCACCCCCCAACCTGTCGGACCGGACCAATTGTACGGGTCCCTTCATAATCAGCCTCCTTGTCTCATGAAATTGAAAACCCACCCGTGAATACATATACCAAAAGCAAGAGTGAATCAAGCAATTCCGAAAGGGGCGGCGGGTTGAATGTCGCCTGGCTTTTCTAATTGACAAAACACGAATGTACGCCTATAAACGGATTGATTTAGCGGACGAGCCGTTAAGGGAGCTGTGGGTTGAGAAGTGACATAACCTGTTTTTTGGGCGGATGAACGGTTGGATGACACGTGTGAACAATATGAGGAAACCTTGAGGACAGGACGGGGTGAGCTGGCGGTGATCCCTGAATCCCTGGATTCGCAATTCCTCAATTGAAGGAGTGATTATGGACTTCAGCCTTTCGATGGAACAGGAGATTCTGCGCAATTCGGTCCGGGACTTTGCCGAAAAAGAGATCAAACCGCTTGCGAGGGAGTTGGATGAGAAAGAGGAGTTTTCTTACGAAACCATGCGGAAAATGGCTGACCTGGGTCTGTTCGGCATGTTTGTCCCCGAGAAATATGGCGGCCAGGGCATGGATTACGTCTCTTACATTATTGCCACCGAAGAGATTGCCAGGGTGGACGGCTCCCATGCCGCTACGGTTGCCGCAGGCAATTCCCTGGGTATAGGGCCCCTTTACTATTTTGGAAACGAGGAACAAAAGGAAAAGTACCTTCCCGCATTGTGCAGCGGGGAGGCCCTATGGGGATTTGGCCTCACCGAACCGAACGCAGGGTCTGATGCCGGCAACTCCAAGACCACCGGGGTCCTGAAGGATGATCAATGGGTGGTGAACGGAAGCAAAATCTTCATTACCAATGCCTCCACCAAGATAACATCGGGCGTAACGGCCCTGTGTCGCACGGGGACCCGTGAGGACGGCCGGCCTGAACTATCCTGTATCCTTGTCGAATCGGGAACTCCGGGGTTCGATGCCAGGGAGATGCACGGCAAACTCATGTGGCGATCGTCCAATACCAGCGAACTCTATTTTGACGACTGCCGCGTCCCGCAAGAGAACCTTTTGGGTCCAAGAGGTCATGGCTTCTACCAGATGTTGCAGACCCTGGACGGGGGCCGCCTCTCCATCGGCGCCATGGGGCTGGGAGGGGCACAGGGGTGTCTGGATCTGGCCCTTAAATACAGCAGGGAACGGGAACAGTTCGGCAAACCCATCTCCAACTTCCAGGTGAATGCGTTCAAACTGGCCGACATGGCCCTGGAGATTGAATGTTCCCGGCTCATCCTCTACAAGGCCTGCTGGCTGAGAGACAATAACAAGCCGTTTTCTAAAGAAGCGGCCATGGCCAAGCTTTACTGTTCCGAGGTCATGTATCGATGTGCAAACCACGCGGTCCAGCTTCACGGCGGTTATGGATTGATGAAGGAATATGACGTGGAGCGATTCTACAGGGACCAAAAGCTCCTGGAGATTGGAGAAGGGACGTCCGAGGTGCAGCGGATTGTCATCTCGAGGCTTATCGGCGCGCTATAACTCCTGAATCCGGTATACTGACAGGGTTTGGCCGACAGGACAGCAGATGCGATCGGATGAGGGCCTTTCAATATGCGCAACTGTTGAGCCTTCTGACAGAAGCCATGACAAGGGACCCCCACAGACCTTTTTCACACACCTAACGTGTTACCAATCTGCAATGCCATGTTCTCTATTTTTGTATCCGGCATTCGTCATTCGGTATCCAGTATCCAGCATCCAGTGCCTCATCGATTGCGTCGATTGCCATGATAGATCTTATTTTAGGTGAAGAGATTGCCTCTTACGTCCGGCGTCATCGGGGCATGGTCATCTGTGCAGTGGTGTTGATGGCTATATCCTCCGTGTTCGTCGTAGTCCCCGCTTACCTCCTGCAGCCCTTCATCGACGAAGGGATGAAGATAGGCTCAGCGCCTGTTGCCTGGAAAGTCCCCTGGATCCAGATGGATCCCGGTTCATGGTTCTCCTGGCGAAGGACTGACGTGATCATTGTGGACAGGATTACGCCGAACCGCCTCCTTGCACTCCTCACGTTGGTGGCCTTTGTTGCAGCATTCATCAAATCCATCGCCACCTATTTTGGAGGCCTTTCGGCCGCGGCGTTTTCCAACCGGGCGGTGAAATCTCTACGGATAGACCTTTTCAGCCAGTTTATCTCCCTCTCATTAGGATTTTACCACAAGAGAAAATCAGGGGAACTGATCGCCAGGTCCACGGCCGACCTCTCCGTGTTGCAGGGTCTTATTGCCGAGGTGCTCTTAGGTCTGATCGAGTACCCGCTCACGGCCCTGGTTTTTCTCATCTATCTCTTTGTGATGAACCTCAAACTGACGTTGCTGGTCTTTTTTGTCGTGCCGTTGATCGCCCTTCTGGTCAGAATCTTCGGGAAAAAGGTCAAAAAGCACTCCTTCAGGGTCCAGGAAGCTACGGCAGAGGTCACCTCTGCCTATCATGAGACCCTCCTCTGCCTCAAACTGGTGCATGGGTTCTTTATGGGAAAGAGCGAGGTGAAGCGGTTCAGTGACCTGGTAGAAAACCTCTACCAACGGATCATGCACTGGAACCGATGGCAGTTGGGTCTGGGCCCGATGATGGATACCGTTGTCTTTCTGGTCATGCCGGGGGTGTTGATTGTCGGAAAGGTATATTTCCATCACAGCCTCGGCGAACTTATGGCGATGGCCTATGCCTTTTCAAGGGTCTACAGGCCGATCAAGAGCCTGGCCCTGGTGAACAACAAGATAAAGACCCTTCAGGGAGCTACCCAGCGCGTTTTCGGGATCATGGGAACCGTGTCTGACATTCGGGATGCGCCTGGTGCAAAACCGCTCCCGCGCCACAGGGAAAGCATCGCGTTTGATAAGGTGAGTTTCGGCTATTCACCCGGCGACTGGGTGCTGAGAGATGTTTCGTTTTGCCTCAAACAGGGGGAGATGGTGGCCTTTGTCGGATCTACGGGGGCAGGAAAGAGCACCCTGTTGTCCCTGATCCCCCGTTTTTACGACGTCACAGAAGGGAAGATTTTAATCGACGGCATCGATATTCGGGATGTCACCCTGAAATCCCTGCGTAGGCAGATAGGAATTGTGAACCAGGAGATCCTTCTCTTTAATGAAACCATTCGCTATAACATCAGCTACGGCGATCCGGACAAAGGGATGGATGCGATTATCGCAGCGGCAAAGGCCGCCCATGCACACGATTTCATCATGGCCCAGTCCCACGGGTATGATACCATGGTCGGGGACCAGGGAAGTCTTCTGTCCGGCGGGCAAAGGCAGCGGATCGCCATTGCAAGGGCGATACTGATCAACCCGGCCTTACTGATGCTGGACGAGGCGGCCTCGGCGCTCGACGCAGAGAGTGAAGGACGCGTTCAGAAGGCGATCGAAGAGCTCAAGGGAACCCGGACAATCCTGATTGTTGCCCACCGCTTGAGCACGATCATGCGGGCAGACCGAATTTTCGTCCTAGAGGGGGGGGAAATCGTTGAGTCTGGGACACTTGAGGAGCTATTGGCCCTGAAGGGACGGTTCAGACAGCTTCACGATATGCAATTTGGGGAAGAGGCCAGGGGGCAGGGTGCATAGAGCAAAGGGCATAGCGCAGGGTGTAGGGTGGATGCAGAGAACAGGGGGAGTGAGGGGCAGAGCGGATAGGGAGTAATGAATAGGGAACAGGGGAGAAGATGCAGAAAGCAGAAAGGGGGCGACACGCCATGACGGTCAACAAAGAGCATATTGTCAGGAGCGTGATGGAGAATGTGGGTTTTAAGCCGCGCCGCAAGGGGCCTCAGCTTTTCCTCTTCCCGGAGCTGGATCGTACATTCCTGAGCCGAAAGCGGGCTGGCGAACTTGTGGATTCTCTGTTCAAAAAGCTCAAAGATGCCCTGGCTCGAGGGAATGATGTAGGCATCACCGGTTTTGGGAGGTTTCAGATAAAATTCAGGTGGGCCAGGAAGGGGAGAAACCCGCAGACAGGAGAGATGATTATACTCAGGTCCAGCCGGACCATTCGTTTCAAGCCATCCCGAAAACTCAGGGAGAAGATGAACGCATCCGGTGCAAACGGGTTGACTCTCTTAAGGTGAAAGGAGATGCACCTTGAAACTTCCGTTTGTCATATCCATCCCCCACTGTTCGGGACTGATTCCTGACGAGATAAAGCCAGACCTCGCCCTCACCCGTGAGGATATCGAGTATTCTGTGGACACAGGAACGAGAGAGATTTTTGGAGCTCTCGATGCAGCAGGCGTGCTCTGGGCCAGATGGAGCAGGCTTGTGGTTGATCTGAATCGGGATCCCGCACGGAGAGATGCCAAGGGGGTTATTGCAAGGGTGGACTATTCGGGCCGCGACGTGTTTCATCCGGGCATGGCCCCCCATCGCGAGGAAATAGATGAACGTCTCGAAAAATATTACTGGCCGTATCATCTTCGACTGAAGGAGACCCTGGAACAGGATCATATCGAAGGATTGTTCGACGGACATTCCCTCAACGGCATAGGTCCTTCAGAGGCCCCGGACGCAGGTCGAAAACGGAAGGATATTGTCCTCAGCAACAACGGTGACTCGAATGGCGAGGCGACCCTGTCGCTGGGATCGACAACCTGCCCTGTCGAGATTTTTCACGGGATCAAACAGATTTTTGTAAACGCCGGGTTCTCAGTTTCTCTAAACAACCCCTATACCGCTGGTTTCATCACCACCCATTACGGACGAGAATTAGCGGAAAGAGGAAAATTCGCAGTTCAGATGGAGATCAGTCAGGATCTGTTTGTCGAACCAGGGACGCTGAAAATCATTCCGGAAAGACTCGCAGCAGCCAAAGACCGTATCCGGCGATGTTTCGATGACATCGCAAGGATGATATGAAGCGTTATTTTTCCCTTCCCCTTGTCTATTTTTTTTGTTATCTTTCTATGCTCAACGGGATCATTCGTCCTCACTGTCCTCCCTGTTCGAAACAGGGCTTTTGAAGAGACTTCGTCTCCGTCCGATGCCAGGCGCCTGTCTCGGGGCGCCTGAAAGGCCATGGACGCGGCTTCCAACATTAAGGGGGGTTACACAGCCATGACGACTACTCTCAAATATCCAGGAAAGATTTGTATCCTGGTCTTCGCCGGCATCCTGATCTCTCTGTTTCCCTGCCATGTTTCTGCACTGGAAAAACGCATTACCAATTCGCTGAATATGACCTTTGCGCTGATGCCGGCAGGGGTATTCACCATGGGAAGCCCATCCGGTGAACAGGGTCGAAAGAGCAATGAGACAGCACATAAGGTGACCATTGACAGGCCCTTTTACATGCAGACGACCGAAGTGACCGTGAAGCAGTGGCGCGACATCATGGGAAGTCCCCTTGTTTTCAAAAAAATGGGCGCGGACAATATGCCGGTCACAAATGTTTCTTGGGATGACTGCATGGAGTTTTTGAAGAAATTGAATGGACGCAAGGAGGGCGTCTACCGGCTCCCCACAGAGGCCGAATGGGGATATGCGTGCAGAGGAGGGAGCACCTCGATCTACGGTTGGGGCGACACCATCGATTGCAGCAAAGCCATGTATGCCAATAATACCCTCAAAACCGGCGACTGTTTAAAATTTGTGAAAACAAAGGGGTTGGCCACAGACGAGGCTGCCCCTGTCGGGAGCTACGCTCCCAGTCCCTGGGAGCTCTACGACATGGTGGGAAATGTCTGGGAATGGTGTTCGGACTGGTATGGCCCCTACCAAAACGAGGCGGCCGTGGACCCGAAAGGACCCGGATCAGGATCTGAAAAGGTGCGAAGAGGCGGAAGCTGGTACGGGCCCTGGCAGAGATGCCGATGCGCCAACAGAAATTTCAGTCACCCCGCCAGCAGGTATCAAACCACCGGTTTTCGGCTGGTCAGAGAGGCCGATTAATCGTCACACAACCCCGCCTGTCGGCGGGATACCGTCCTTACACATCGCGATGTTCATGAGGAGGGGGTATTCGCTATCTGTCAGCCAACGAATGCCAGCAAAAGCTAATGGGGCTATCCGTCTCAAGAAAAGTGACGAATAGGTATTAGTGGTGGAGGTTAGGCCTGTTATAAAGCCCGGATGAATTCCAACCGAACTTATTAAAAAATTGGTAACACGTTAGCTGTGTGAAAAAGGTCCGTTGTCATCGCTTCTTTCAGAAGGCTAACCAGTTACAAAAATTGCAAAAGCAATAAAAAAATTAGATTAAGAGGAGGCAACCCGTTTTATGGAATATTCCGTCAGCCCGGATGGAGAGCGCTTCAAACTCCCGGAGGAAACAGACGATGCACTGGAATACGAGAGACTGAAAGAGATCGTTCAGGCTCGACGCCAGGAGGGATTCGAGATCGTGGTGGTCATGGGTCTTGGGTTTGTGGGCGCTGTCATGGCCGGCGTCGTGGCCGACTCGGTAGACGCTAAAACCGGCAAACCCAACAAATTCGTTATCGGCATGCAGCGACCGAGTCCTCGGAGTTTCTGGAAGATCCCGCTCTTCAACCGCGGCATCTCCCCGGTAAAGGCGGAGGACCCGGAGGTGGCCCCGCTGATCGAACGGTGCGTCACTCAGAAGAAGACCCTTACCGCCACCTTTACCTATGATGCCCTCAAACTGGCGGACATCCTGATCGTAGATGTTCAGTGCGATTTTCTCAAGGAGGAATTAGGCAATCTGAGAAAGGGCGCTGCAGAGATCGGCGCCCTCGAAGAGAGCTTCAAGATCATCGGGAAACAGATCTCTCCTGATTGCCTGGTGCTCATCGAAACCACCGTCCCTCCGGGGACCACCGAATATGTGGCCTATCCCCTCATCAAGAAAGGCTTCAAGGCCCGGGGGATCGATGAAGAACCGATGCTGGCCCACAGCTTCGAGAGGGTCATGCCGGGAAAGGAATATGTACGGTCGGTGCGGGATTTCTGGCGCGTGTGCAGCGGCATCAACCCGGAGAGCAGGGAACGAGTCACTCGTTTTCTCTCGGATGTCCTCAACGTAGATAAATTTCCCCTCACCGTACTCGACCGCCCCATCGAGAGCGAAACCTGCAAGATCGTGGAAAACAGCTATCGGGCCACCATACTGGCCTTTCTCAACGAGTGGAGCCTATTTGCCGAGACCAACGGGGTAGATATTATCAAGGTGATCGACGCCATCAAGGTTCGGCCCACCCACAGCAATATCCTCTTCCCAGGACCCGGCATAGGTGGATATTGCCTTCCCAAGGACGGGGGCCTCGGTATCTGGGCCTATAAACACCTCATGGGGTTCGAGAACGACATCTTCAGAATAACGCCTGAGGCCATCAACATCAACGACACAAGGGCACTCCATGCCGCCCAGTTGGTTCGCGACGCCCTGAGAAACATGGGCCGCATCGTGGCCGCCTCCCAGATCGCACTTCTTGGGGTCTCCTACCGTGAGGATGTTGGGGACACCCGGTACAGTGGCTCCGAGATCGTGGCCCGAAAGCTGACGGAAATGGGGGCTGATGTTCGGGCCCATGACCCCTATGTCCGACACTGGTGGGAACTGGAAAAGCAGGATTCTTATCCGGCTGTGGGCGCCAGTTGGTCACGGTTTTTCCGCAACCAGGAACACCTGACCGATTTTTCCATGACGCCGGACCTGGAAACAGCCCTGAACGGGTCCGATGCCGTCGTTCTGGCGGTCCGGCACCGGCCCTATCTGGAGCTCACCCCGGACGAGATGGTCCGACTGGCCGGCGGGCCTTTGGCGGTGGTGGACTGCTTCGGGATACTGGACGACGCAAAGATCGAACGGTATTTCGAGTTGGGGTGCGAGGTCAAGGGGATGGGCCGGGGTCATATCAACCGGATAAAGGATCGAGTGCGCAAGAGAAAGGGGTAAGGGCCTGAGGTCAGATGTCCGAGGTCAGAGGTCCGAAGTCAGCTCTGCCGCTGGGCGCCAAGGTGCCCAGTTTGATCAACCAAGGAACGGAATTTGTGAGCCCACAAAATTCAAGTTTCATGCAAGAGTTCTCGCGTTGAACGGCGGATCTCGGACATCGGACATCGGACATCCGGTCACGTAGTTTCATACAAGAGATCTGAGGACATCGGAAGTGGGTTGCCATTTAGTTGTCATTCGGCAGTCCCACCTCCTTCGGCTCTGGACTTTGGACTGCCGATTGGATTCCAAGGTGTTGCAGGTTTTTTAATCAAGAATCGTCCATCATCGATCCCAAAAGGAGGTTAGCATGAAAAGATTCGCGTGTTTTTTGATCGGATGGTCTCTGTTGACAGGGGCTGCGTGGGCGGAATCCATCAAAATCCCCGTAGCGGCGGCCTTTACGGGCCAGTTGGCCTCTTTCGGCGAGGGGATCAAAAATGCGGCGATCCTGAAGGGAGAAGAGATCAATGCTGCCGGGGGCATCAACGGCAAGAAGGTGGAGATCGTACTGGAAGATGAACTGTGCGATCCCAGGGAGGCAGCCACCGTTGCTACCAAACTGGCCAATGACCCGAAGGTCTCGATTGTGGTGGGGCATCTCTGCAGCTCCGCCTCCCTGGCAGCCCTTCCCATTTACCGGGATGCCAAACTCCCGGCAATTTCCCCTGCCTCCACCAATGTTAACATCGGTAAAATGAGCCCCTTTTATTTTCGGAACGTCTATAAAGATGATTTCCAGGGCCTCTTTTTAGCCAAATACGCAAAACTGGCGAGAGGATTCCAAAAAGTGGCGATCTTTCACGAGGTCAACGACTATTCCATGGGCTTGAAGCTCGCCTTTACACAGGAGGCCAAGCGTCTGGGCATCAAGATCCTCGGCACAGAGGCCTACACATCCGACACCACGGATTTCAAGCCCCAGCTTACCAAGATCAAGATGATGAAGCCCGATGCCATCTTTATTCCTGGATACGCTCCCCAGGGGACGCTCATTGTCTCACAGGCGGCGGCCCTCGGTATTAAAAACGTCGCCTTTTTCGGCGCTGATGGGCTCGATGACGATCTCATGTTGAAAAACCCCGACGCAGAGGGCCTTTTTGTGACAACGCCTTTTCTGCCTGACAAGGCAGGTCCCCAGGCGGCTGGGTTTATAGAGGCCTATAAAAAAAAGTTCGGCAAGGAGCCCAACTGGTTTGCTGCCAACGCCTATGATGGCGTGGGCATTGCGGCCCAGGCTATCGCCGCTGTAGGTCCGGACAGGGTCAAGATACGGGATTACCTGGCCTCCATCGATTCAAAAGAAAAGGCCTATAAAGGCGTGGCCGGCAATACCTATTTCGACGAAAACGGCGACTGTCTAAAAGATGCATTTGTCAAGGAGATCAAAGGCGGCAAATGGGTCAGCGCTGAAAAGCAGTTGCAGTGATGCGCAGGAGCAGGTCTCGAGGTTCAGGGGTTCAACGTTCAGGGGCAACCATACCCCCATAAACCCCCGAACCCATAACCCCTTGAACCCGGAAACGTTGAACCTCTGAACCCGTGGACAGCCTTCTCGATCAGTCGAGCCTCTTGCTTCAGCAGTTGGTAAACGGCATCACCCTGGGCGGCGTGTATGCCCTCATTGCCGTGGGCTACACCATGGTCTACGGGGTCATCCAGTTGATCAATTTCGCCCATGGCGAGATCTATATGCTGGGCGCCTTTCTGGCCTATACCCTGGTCACGGTCCTCGGCCTCCCCCTTTTTGCGGCATTTGTTCTGACCATGCTGGTCTGTTCCTGTTTCGGTATTATCCTCGATTTCGTCGCCTACCGACCCCTGCGTAAGGCCCCCCGCCTGGCAGCCCTTATCACCGCCATTGGGATGTCCATATTTCTCCAGAATCTGGCCCTCATGATCTGGGGCTCCCAGATCAAGTCCTATCCCCGGGAGGTGCTCCCCGGCGTATTCTCCAAAACTGCATGGAGTATAGGGGATGTCACCGTGTCCTGGCTTCAGGTGTTCATCCTTTCGATCACCGTGGTGTGCATGGCGATTCTCCATTTTACCATTCGCAGGACCAGGATCGGCACGGCCATGCGGGCCGTGTCCCAGGACAAGACCAGTGCGGCCCTCATGGGGATCGGGGTCAACCGGGTAATCTCCTTCACCTTTGCCGTCGGATCAGGCATGGGCGCCATGGCCGGCGCCTTTTATGCCAAATGGTTCAAATTTATCCACCCGGACATGTTCAAGTTCTGGGAATCGATACTGATCCTCTGCCTCATCGTTTTTGGAGGAATGGGGAGCATTGCCGGGACCATGCTGGGGGCATTGATACTGATCCCCCTCTCCGAGGTGCTTCGGGCTGTGCTGCCCCAGGGCCTGTTCGGCGCCCGGTATCTGATTTACGGCCTGGTCCTGGTGCTCATGATGCGGTGGCGGCCGGAAGGCCTGATTCCTTTTGAGCGGGCCCAGGCCAGTAAAGCCTTGGTCGCAAAGGAGCGTCTCAAACTATGAATCCGGTCCTCAGGGTGACAGACCTGTCCAAGTCTTTCGGAGGGCTTTCGGCCTTGAGAGAGATCAGCCTCGAGGCGAAGCCCGGTCAGATCGTGGGGATCATTGGGCCCAATGGGGCCGGAAAGACGACCCTGTTCAACTGTTTTGCCGGTCTCTATCATCCGACCCGGGGAGAGATCCGATTTCAGGACAGACCGATCCCCCCCAGCCCTCAGAGGCGAGAGGCAGACGGATTCGACACTGCGCCATTCTCTTTATGGCCTTAGGGGTGATCTGGCTTCCGCTCTTCTGGTCGTTCTTTCTGCCCGACGCCTTGTTCAAGCTGGAGCTGGCGCTCCTGGGAATCCTCATCCTGGCCATACGATTTCTACTGGTTCGAGGGCTGTTGCAGTTTCAGATATGGGCATGGGGTCTCATGTTCGTCTTTCTCCTGTCGGACCTCTTCTTCTCCGTGTGGTGGCTGACTCATCCTTTTTCCACAGGTTATCTGGTGGGGACCCAAATCCCTCTGTACTGTTTCTCGTGGCCGTGGAGTCTTGTGGCAGGGCCGTTCAGCATCTACCTTGTACATCAGCTATGGGTGCGTCAGGGACGGCAACTTTACGGGTTCAGAGTGAGTCCCGATGCCATCTGTCGCATGGGAATGGCCAGGACATTTCAGAATATCCGCCTCTTTTTCAATCTAAGCGTCTTGGACAACGTCAAGACCGGGTGTCATGTGCGAATGCACACCGGTTTATTCGGCGCCCTTCTCAGGACTCAAACACAGCGGGAGGAGGAGACGCTCACCGAAAAGGAGGCCCTTGAATGCCTTCAATTTGTGGATCTACAAGATCGGGCCTTCGATCTGGCCGGGGCCTTGCCCTATGGCGAGCAGCGTCGTCTGGAGATCGCTCGCGCCCTGGCGTCCCAGCCGCAACTGCTTCTCCTGGATGAGCCCGCAGCAGGAATGAACCCGCGGGAATCGTCCCGCTTGATCGAACTGGTTTCCAGGATCCGTGAAAAGGGAATTGCTGTGATCATCATCGAGCATGATATGCGGGTTATGATGAACCTGGCCGATTATATCTATGTCCTCGACTATGGCAGGCTCATCGCCGAGGGGGCCCCCGACGAGATTCGAAGCAATCCAAAGGTCATAAAGGCCTATTTAGGGTAAGCTGGCTCATGGCGGATGCCCGATAAGGAGATCGAAGCCTCACCAGGTCAGCAGCTCGCTATCTCAGCAGGCTTTCCCCTCTATCGTTCCTTCGTTCCTTGCGCCCCACGCCTTGCGACGCTATTCGCATTGCAATCGGGGCTGATTGGTGTTAAGTTCCAGACCTCAGCGGCTTGCCACGAATGTTTCGCAACAAGGACAATGGGTTGGCCGATGGAGATGTGCGTCTCAGAGTTGAAACTTCAGCATTCCCATGCCTGAGGTGACGTCGTTGATCAACTGGTTGGAGCATTTGTTGATGATGTTCAAAGAGGGCGGATTCGAAATGGCGTCAGAAATCACAGGCTCACTGAGGCAGCGTGGTTGAAGGATGTGCCCCAGGATTAATTTTAGACTAACGACTGGAGAAGATTAGGATGGAAGCGGAAAAGCAACGTAAAAATGAGCCGATACCCGAAAGGATGGAGGCATTGAGGGAAATGCCCGGCGAACTCCTTCGGGACCTCACCAAAACAGAGATCAGGGCCTTTCTCTTCGATGAGGTCTGGCCCGATTCGCTCCAGGACAAATTAAAGGAATATTTGGCGTGAGAAGAGCCATGTTCTGGTTGACTTTGTCCTCGGGATAGTTATAGTTCATGGCTGCTGTATTTTTTGAGAAGTGACCTCTTTCGCTCTCCGGCAACAGGCCTGATCCTTTCACGGCATTCGGATCTTACTCCCTTACATCCTGATGCATTTCTGCGGTCAGCCTTTTCATGGGCGAGGGTTTCAATTTTTGCCGACAGCGGGAAGGCTTTTCACAGGTCGGCAGCATGTCAGGCAGGAAAATACCATTCATGGAAGATATTCAAAACCACAAGGACAACCGAAATATCGATATCGATCAGGTGGGCGTCAAGGGGATCCGGTATCCCATTACCGTGCTCGACAAGGATCAGGGAGAACAGCAGACCGTTGCCCAGATCAACATGTATGTGAATCTCCCCCGTTACTACAAGGGTACTCACATGAGCCGTTTTGTGGAGATTCTCAACGAAAACAGCCGGAGGATATCCCTTCAGAACTTCCCGGAAATCCTCGAGGAGATGAAAAACCGGCTGAACGCCGAGAGCGCCCACATGGAAATCAGTTTCCCCTATTTTATTAACAAGCACGCCCCGGTGACCGGTGCGGAGGGGCTGATGGAATACCTCTGCACGTTCAAGGGGTCCCTCAACAGCGGGAGCGATCTGGTGATTGGGGTTGATGTCCCCATCTCAACCCTCTGCCCGTGCTCCAAAGAAATCAGCGACTTTGGGGCGCACAACCAGCGGGGGGAGGTCCGGCTCAAGGTCAGGTTCAAGAAATTTGTGTGGATAGAGGACCTGATCAAGCTGGTGGAGGAATCCGCCTCCAGCGAGGTGTTCTCGGTTCTGAAGCGGGAAGATGAAAAATATGTGACCGAGCATGCATACCAGCACCCGATGTTTGTCGAAGATATCGTCAGGGAAATTGCTGTGAAATTAGGGAAGGACTCCAACATCACCTGGTTTTCCGTAGAGTCCGAGAATTTTGAATCCATACACAATCATAATGCCTATGCCAGTATTGAAAAGCGAAAGGGGCAACGTGCAGAGGGCACAGGGCATGGCGCATAGCGGAAAGAGGAGCTCGCAGGTCACGGCTTTTCGCATTCCGCACAAAGGATGAAACATGGGCGATGAATTAAAGAAGATGTATCGAACCGTCATGGACGACCATTTCCCTTCGGAGATGCGGATCTCTTTCGGGGACCAGACCCTGACCTACCGCAAGAGGTCGTGGAAGATCCCTGATTCGAGCGGCCAGCTTATTGAAAAGGGCCTTCGTTATGGGGAAAACCCCGGGCAGGAGGCGGCCCTTTACGAGCTTGTCAACGGGAATCTCGAAATCGGTGGATGCCGGTTTATCGCTCCGGAATCGGGGATGGTTTCCGCCATTTCAGAGGCGGATATGATCCAGAGCGGCAAGCATCCGGGTAAGACCAACCTGACCGATGTGGACAATGCCCTGAATATCATGAAATACCTGATTTCAGGCCCGGCGGCCGTGATCGTCAAGCACAACAACCCCTGTGGCGTGGCCTATGGGGCAACGCTCGTGGATGCCTACCAAAAGGCTGACATGGCTGACCGGATTGCCGCATTCGGGGGGTGTGCCCTCTTTAACCGTCCCATGGACCGGGCTACAGCCGAGCGGGTGTCGGAAAACTACCTCGAGGTGGTGGCAGCCCCTGACTTTGAGGAGGGGAGCGTGGATGTCCTGGCAAAGCGCGCGAACCTTCGCATTCTTCGCGTCCCCCGCATGGACAGGCTCTCCGAGTATGCGCATCAGCGGTTTGTGGATTTCAAGAGCCTTATCGACGGCGGGATTATCGTGCAGCAGTCTCCTTTGAATCGAATCCAGTCGGCACAGGATTTTACCCTTGCCGCCAGCCAGTTGAATGGGAAAACCTATGCGATCGAGCGGAGACCGACTGAGGAGGAGTTTGCCGATATGCTGTTCGGTTGGCAGGTGGAACAGGGCGTGACATCCAACTCGGTCATCTATGTCAAGAACGGGGTTACGGTCGGCATTGGGACCGGAGAACAGGACCGGGTGGGGGTTGCCGAAATCGCCATTTACAAGGCCTATACCAAATATGCCGACGCTGTATGCTTCGAACGGCATGGCGTCTCCTACAAGGAACTGGAGCTGATGGCAGAGAAGGGCGAAAAGGATCGAGGGCTTATAGGAAAAATCGACCAGGAGACCAGGGAGGCCAAAGGGGGCCTCGTCGGCGCCACAATGGTTTCTGACGCTTTTTTCCCCTTCAGAGACGGGGTGGACGTGGCCATCCGTCAGGGGATTCGGGCCATTGTCCAGCCCGGAGGGTCTTTGAGGGACTTTGAGGTGATCGAGGCCTGTAACGAGGCCCGTCCCCAGGTGACCATGGTCTTTACCGGACAAAGGGCATTCAAGCATTAATGACCGTTCAGGGGTCCAGAGATTCACGGTTTATGGCTTTGTAGGATGGATCCACCGTTAATTCGCTGCGCTAAATGGTCCGGCACCCAGAGCACCGATAGCCGAACGCTTATTTAACCCTGAACTTTTAAACCTTGAACCTTTGAACCCATCTAAATGGAGAAAGAAAACATGTACACTGCCAGCGATTTGAGGAAGGGTCTTAAGATTCAGATTGATAACGAGCCGTATGTGGTGACGGATTTTCAATTCGTCAAACCCGGCAAAGGGCAGGCCCTGTACCGTTGTAAATTGAAGAATATGATTACGGGAGTTATCATCGACCCGACCTATCGATCGGTCGACACGTTTGAACAGGCCGATCTGTCCGAGAGAAAGATGCAGTATTTGTACAACCAGGAAAATGAATACTGGTTTATGGATGTTGAAAACTATGAACAGTCTGTTCTCTCAGAAAAGCAGGTCGGCGATGCCAAGAATTACCTGACGGATAATCTGGAAGTGGATATCCTTTTTTTCGGGGAGCGGCCGATTGGGATTACCCTCCCGAACTTTGTGGACCTGACCGTTACCAAGGCAGACCCCTGGGCCAAAGGAGATTCCGTCGCCGGCGATACCAAGCCCGTGACCCTGCAAACCGGCTATGTGCTCAGGGTGCCTCCTTTTGTCGAGGAGGGAGGGAAGATCACGATCGATACCCGGACCGGTGAATATGTCACCCGGGTCAAGGAGTGATCCCTTTCTGCGTGAAGAAACGAGATTGGCCGGTCGGACACAGAACCTCCGGCTGCGTGCGCAGGTGGTCCAGTCGATTCGGACCTTTTTTGTCGATCAGGGGTATTTAGAGGTAGAAACCCCCCAGCTTATCTCTGCCCCGGCCCCGGAAATGCACATCGAGGCCATTGGCGCGGACGGTCGTTATCTGCATCCCTCGCCTGAACTCTGCATGAAACGGTTGCTGGCGGCCGGCCTTCCCAGAATATTCCAAATCACGAAATGCTTCAGAAAAGGCGAACGGGGAGACCTTCACCTTCCGGAATTTTCCCTCCTTGAATGGTACCGGACCGGCATCGACTACCGAGCCCTCATGGACGAGTGCGAGGCCTTGATTCGATTCCTGGCCGACCGTTTCAACAGGGGAGAAACCCTCTCATGCCGAGGGAGAGACATCGACCTCAGGCGCCCATGGGAGCGTCTTTCGGTCAGGGCGGCATTCGATCGATATGCCCATCTCTCAGCCCACCAGGCGCTTGAGGAGGGATGTTTTGACCAGGTGCTGGTCGAGGAGATCGAATTGCGTCTGGGAATGACCCGGCCGACCTTCCTGTACGACTACCCTGCACCTTTGGCGGCCTTGGCGAGGCTCAAACCCGAGAATCCCACAGTAGCCGAGCGGTTTGAGGTCTATATCGCCGGATTGGAACTGGCTAACGGGTTTTCAGAGTTGAATGATCCTGTTGAGCAGAGGGCGCGGTTTGAGATGGAGCAGCAACGGAGGACCGCTGCTGGAAAGGAGGTCTATCCATTGCCGAAGAGGTTCCTCCAATGTCTTGAGGATATGCCCGAGGCCGCGGGTATCGCCCTTGGATTAGACCGTCTGGTTATGGTCTTTTGCGGTGCCTCTCGCATTGATCAGGTGGTTTCATTTACCCCGGAAGAGACTTAGATGCAACCCCGTAAGCCCGACGTTTTCGAGCCTTTCAGGATGGTCGCGAGGATTCAGTTGATCAGCCGCGCGATTTACGCTATACATAAAGAGTGTTAGGACGACAAGGAACGCATCGTGGATGAATGATGAACGGAACGAGGCTATGAAAACCTCTACAGCGGAACTGACCGAAGGGAAAACGGTCAGGGACCGAACGCATAAAAGGCAGAAAAGATGTCTGGCCTGCGGGAAACCCAACATAGATGCCCGCAGGCGTTACTGCTCAAAGGAATGCAGGGATTACACCAACTGGGTCCTTTCCCTTTCAAAGGGACTCCTCAGGGCGGTCAACGCCAGATATGCGGCTTTCTTCTTTACAGACGATCGGGTGATATTGGATGTGTTTCCGATCTGGTCGAAACATGTGTCCAGATTTGTCCACACCCGGATTGAGGGGAACAGGCCTGCCGAGGACTTGAAAAATTTGGTCCTTCAGTTCGGCCAGGAGTGGCATCATATCGTCAAGAACAACGGGTCACGGAGCTATGCATCCCTCTGTCTTGTCAACCAGAATCACAGCAAGGATATCGCGCCCAGCAGCATCCGGCCTGCCAGAAAATCCCTCCCGAGGTTGTCCAGGGATGAGACAAAGTGTCTCGAGATGTTGAAACTCGAAAGGGCCGACTTGTCTGGCGATGGTCGTACGGTCAAGATCAAATCCGCCTATAAAAGGATGGCAAAAGTGCATCACCCGGACGTGGGAGGAAACGAGGAGACGTTTAAGAAACTAAATGATGCCCATGAACAGATGCTGTTGTGGGCGGAAAACCCCCAATACACCTCCCGAAAAGCCCTTCCAGGCTGCTGGTCTTACGACGGCGCCACCAGCCGCTGGTCCCCCCCTCTCTAAAAATCAAAAACTCCCGGTTGCATTCTCCTCAAGTATGAATATGGAGGGCCAGGTGAAGACGCGGTTTTAATGGCGTCTTGTTTACCCTTGACACGCCATCGAGTTCCCGGATATGCTCCCAAATCCAAGGCGGAAAAACTCTTTCCGAGAGATATGCGGGAAGAAGAACAACGGCGCGTGTAAAAAAGGATTCAAAGAAAAAGGAGCAGGTCAATGGATGTTTTTACGGCAATAGAGGAGAGGCGAAGTTGCAGGAAGTTTTTGCCTGAACCGGTGGCAGAGGAGATTATTGAAAAGATACTCGAGGCGGCTGCATGGGCCCCTTCTCCCCTGAATATGCAGCCCTGGGAGTTTATCGTCATCACGAACAGCGGCAAAAAGGATGACATCCATGCCGAGGCCATTCGATGCAAGGCCTGGGCACTTGAAAAGAGCGGCTGGAAGTGGATCGGGGGCTACAAGGTCGATTTTCTCAAAACAGCGCCCGTCATCGTTGCCGTCGTTGGCGATCCGAGCAAGAGCGGGGTGGACATGTTTATGGAGGGGGGAAGCGCCGGCTATCAGCATGCCTGCGCCGCGGCCATTCAGAACATGCTCCTCGCGGCCCATGCCTCAGGCCTTGGGGGCATATGGTTCACCTTCTTCGACAAGGAGCCTATGCGGAAGATTCTCGGCATCGAGGCCAAAAAGACCCCCATCGCGCTCATCTGCCTGGGAAAACCGGACGGCGACCCGACCGCCATTCCCCGAAAAAATGTGAGAGAGAAAACATCCTACATTCGATAGGATAAACCCCCTATGATTTCCCCTCGCCCCCTATCGTTCCATTGAGCGCAGGATCACCCCCGGACCCGTAAGCTGGTCCGGGGGCACAAAAAACCTGCAACTTAAGATCTGTTCGCTGAAGTTTCACCTGTCTAAATCTAGGCCGTTTTTCAGGTCACCTATCTGCTAAGTCGACAATCAACAATCGTGCCTGAACAAAAACATTGTTCAGGCACTGCTTGAACGCCTATGCTCACTATCCCGGTCTGAAAACGAGGAGCCAGACATGAGCGATAATGATGCTGATGATCATGTAGGGGAAGGCGGTCTTCATGAATCCGATAAAGCTGATGTGATAGCCCCTTGATTCGGCAATCCCCATGGTCACCACATTGGCCGAGGCGCCGATGACGGTCCCGTTTCCGCCCAGGCAGGCGCCAAGGGCCAGGGCCCACCAGAGGGTGTTTTCCGCCCCGGGGATGGCGCTGGTGAGATAGGCCACGATCGGAAGCATGGTGGCGGTAAAGGGGATGTTGTCCACAAAGGCGGACATGATGGCCGACACCCAGAGGATCAGGCTGCACGCCACGATAAAATCGCCGGCCGACAGGTCCAAAATCCAGTCAGCAATCAGGGCGAGGAGTCCGGTGGATTCAACGGCCCCCACAATAATGAAGAGAAAGATGAAAAACATGAGGGTGGGCCACTCGATATCCTTCTCGATCAACTCCATCAGGTTGACCTTTTCGGTCACAATGGCGATGGTAAAGAGGACCGCGGCCCCGAGGAGGGCGGCTATGCTGACCTCCATGTGCCAGTATCCATGGCTCAGGAATAGAAACACCGCAAAGCCCAGTACGGCCAATCCGTATGTCAGGAGCTTTGGGTCGGTGATGGGGTATTCTTCCTTCAATCTCTGAATGTATTCGGTTACGTTATCGACCTTTGCGGCCGCATAGGCCTTGCCCCAGACAAGTTTGGTATATAGGGTCAACGCTACCATGGCAACGGCACAGATGAGTCCCAGGGCCACGAGAAAATCGGTAAAGGTCAGACCGGCGTAGGAACCGATCATGATATTCGGCGGGTCGCCGATCAGGGTGGCCGTGCCCCCCACGTTGGATGCCAGGACCAAAGGTATCAGGAGATACAGGGGGTTGAGCTTCAGGGAGATGCAGATCTCGATGGCCACGCCGGTCAGCAGGAGCATGGTGGTGACATTGTCGAGGAACATGGAGGTGACCGCGGTGAAGACCATCAGGTAGACGGAGAGGAGAAAAACCTTTCCCTTGGCCAGTTTATAGGAGATGTAGGCGCACCATTGAAAGACCCCCGTGTGTTTGAGGACCCCGACGATGATCATCATCCCCATGAGGAGAAAGATCACGTTCATGTCAATGGCGTTGATGGCCCGCTCAAACGAGACGATGTGGTATTCCGGGTTGACGGTGCCGATAGTATAGGAGATGGCCAGCATCAGGGCTGCGCCCAGCATGGCAGCGATGGTCCTGTGAAGGAGTTCAAAGGCGATGAGGACGTAGGCCAGGATGAAGACGACGGTGGCTATCCAGAAGGCAGGGCCCAGGACCCGTTTGAGGTCGATGTCTTCGCTGATGTGGTACTGATCTCCCGCCTTTGCCAGATCCGCCCCTTTGAACTCGAGCGTGCAGGGGGCGAAGCTGGTCTTGCTCGCCTTTATCTGAACCGTTGAAGAAAGGATTTTGTCCTTTTCCAACTGGAATCGGGATACATATTTGCCATTGTGGGCAGTGGTTACGGCGTCCACCGGCTTGCCGTTGACCGAGACCTCTAAATTTGCCTCGTCAACCGGCTCCTTATGGCTGTCAAGGACGATGCCCGAGATGTTGATGGTGTCCCCGCCAACGATGGCGGCCTGTGGGTGGGCGCCTGCGCCGTGGCCGGCCAGTGCGGATGACCCGATTAACATGATACCGATGATCAGAGCGGATGTCAGGCAATGCCGAAAAATTTTCATATGCGTCTTCCCCCTCGAAATTGGCCTAATGGCAAAATCATCTGGTCCGTTGTCTCAGATGTTGCGGCAATCTAACAGAATGATATTTCAACTGTCAAGAGGAAGGTTTCAGCTCATTGACAGCATGGAAGATAATGTGATAAATCGGTCCCAACGTCATGACCACCCAAACCTTCATCATCAAATCGCTCCTGGCCCAGAACAGCATCATGCTCGCCTCATTGGGCGTTGTGGTCTTTTTTGTTGCCGTGGCCCTTATAAAAAAACGGCCAAGGCATCTCTTGGCCGGCATCGTCTGGGCGGCGATGGTCCTCTGGTTCTTCAACAGCGCCTATTTCGGGTTCAGCGCCCTATCCGTCGGTCCTGAAGGGATCCGCCTCGACTATGGGATCCTCTCTCTGCGAAATGACCTCCTGCCGATCGATTCGCCGTGGAAAATTGAAGCCGTTTCCCCGGACATCAGAAAACTCAAAAAGGTCTATTTTATCAGGATCGGCAAGCATGACAGCATGCGGGTAAAAGGGGGCGAGGAACGATTGATCCTGGAGAAAATCGGGGATGCCATAGAATCTGTGAAACGTGGATCCTAACTGATAGCTGATCGATCAGTTTTTGCTGTGAAGGGTAGTGATGGGTCAAATTAAAGAGCCTGTTGCCGTTACGATCTGAACTTTAAAACACTACACCACGCTTAAATCATATCCCAGGGCCAGCATGGCCAGGATGACCAGGCCGACGACAATCCTGTAATAACCAAACCATTTGAAGCCATAGCGGGTGAGGAGGGTGATAAAGGTTTTGATGGCAATCATGGCCACCACAAACCCTACGACATTGCCGATGAGGAGTATATCAATATCGCCTGCGTCAAAGGTGTGGGAGTTTTGGAGTAATTTGTAGACTGAAGCGGCAAACATGGTGGGAACAGCCAAAAAGAACGAGAACTCGG